>PUMT01000138.1 GCA_003551495.1 Bacteroidota bacterium | reverse complement strand
TATTGGCAAAGACGCCAAAATACTTGAATATGCACGCTCTGGGGTTATGCGTTTGCTGGATGATGACCCCCTGCTGGAAAATCCCGAAAATGGCATTATTGTAAAAAGGCTCAGGCACCTGAAGAGAAAAGAACCTGACTGGAGCAAGATTAGCTGACTCCCGCCATACCGTTCATTGGATTTAATCCGTCAACTCACTTTTTAAACCGTCAACTCACTCTTTAAGCTTTCAACTCACTTTTTAATCCGTCAACTTACTCCTTTAAGCCGGAAAAATGAAAAAGGGGCTTTATTTACCGGGAAAATGAAAAAAGGTTATTAATTAACGGAAAAATATAAAAGGGTGTTATTTAGATTCAATATAAATTTAAATTGTGATAGCCAATTCAAAACATGACAAAAAGCAATTTTTTATTATTAAACATAGCTATTTTTGTAACTTTTCAAATTTAAATCTGGAAAATTTTAACATTAAATGGCCTCACCGGAAAAAGTAAAGCATCTTGGAGTTGTAACCGAAGTATCTGATGAGCTGGTACGGGTAAGGATCGATTCCAGGGCTGCATGCGGTTCATGCAGGGCACGTTCGGCTTGCTCACTGGGAGAGGGAGGTGAAAAGATTATAGATGTACAAAATACGGAGAAAGGGTTTTCCAGGGGTGAAGAGGTAGAAGTAGTGCTTAACGAAAAGCTTGGCTTCAGGGCTCTGTTTTTTGGTTACCTTCTGCCTTTTTTAATAGTTGTAACAGCTTTGATTATTCTAACTGCAACAACCGGGAATGAGGCGCTGGGGGGGCTTGGCTCACTTCTGTTCCTTATTCCTTATTACACAGCACTTTATTTTTTCAGGGACAGATTGAAAAAAACATTTTTCTTTACAATTAATAAACAGGTAAATATTTAAACAATGAGCGATGTTATTGTCTATTCTATTGTTTCGTTGAGTTTGTTAGGGGTTTTGGCTGCACTGATACTTTATATAATTGCACAGAAATTCAAGGTGATAGAAGACCCCCGTATCGACCTGGTGGAACAGGAGTTGCCCGGGGCCAACTGTGGCGGATGTGCTATGCCCGGATGCAGGGCTTTTGCCGAACAGCTTGTAAAGGCTGATGATATATCAGACCTGAACTGTCCGGTCGCCACAAACGAAAACATGGCTGCAATAGCCAAAATACTCGGGAAGGAAATTGCAGAAAAAGAGCCCCTTGTTGCGGTGGTAAGATGCAACGGTACTCCTGAATTCAGGCCTAAAACCAATCATTACGACGGAGCATCGGAGTGCAGTATTGCACATTCCCTGTATGTTGGTGAAAGCGGTTGTCCCAGCGGATGTCTCGGACTGGGAGATTGCGTGAGGGTATGTAATTTCGATGCCATACATATGGATGAGAAAACCGGACTGCCTGTTGTGATCGATGATAAATGCACCGCATGTAATGCATGCGTTGTAGCATGTCCAAGGGACATAATAGAATTGCGCAAAAAGAACAAAAAGGACCGAAAGATTTTCGTTTCCTGCATAAACGAGGAAAAGGGAGGTGTAGCAAGGAAAAACTGCAAGGTGGCATGTATCGGATGCGGGAGGTGTGTCAAGGAGTGTCCGTTTGAAGCGATCACCCTTGAGAACAACCTGGCGTATATCGATCCATTCAAATGCAGGCTTTGCCGCAAATGTGCACCGGTATGCCCCACCAATGCAATCCTTGAGATCAACTTCCCCCCGAGGAAGGAGAAAAAGGAGAAAGAGGGAACACCGGCAGGCGAAAAATAATTCAGTCAATATAATTTAAACTTTCTGAAAAATCTTAAAGTAGGAGGTTAAAAGTGTTGAAAACATTTCCAAAAGGAGGCATTCACCCGGCAGAGTACAAAATAACAGCGGGAAAGCCCATAGAAGTACTTCCTGTACCCAAAACCGCAATAATCCCCGTTTCACAACATCTTGGTGCGCCTTCAACCCCTGTGGTAAAAAAGGGCGATACTGTAAAGGCAGGACAGCTGATTGCAAAAAGCAGTGCTTTTGTTTCAGCAAACATACACTCATCGGTGTCGGGTAAGGTTGTTAAAATTGACAATGTGACTGACACATCCGGCTACAGGAAAACATCAGTGATAATTGAAGTGGAAGGTGACGAGTGGGATGAAAAAATTGATACCGGGAAAACACTGAAAAAGGAATTTGGGCTTTCAGGTGAAGAGATCATTAAAAAGACAGAAGAGGCCGGTATTGTGGGACTCGGTGGAGCAACTTTCCCGTCTCATATAAAGCTTTCCGTTCCCAAGGGCAAAAAGGCGGAAGTACTTATTATTAACGGTGCTGAATGCGAACCCTATCTTACTTCAGACCACAGGCTTATGCTTGAAAAGGGTGACGAGCTGATGGTTGGCACGAAACTTCTTATGAAAGCTCTGGGTGTTGAAAAGGCTATGATTGGGATTGAAAATAACAAGCCCGATGCTGTTGAACATCTCACCTCACTTGCAGTAAATTACAAAGGTATTTCTGTCCACCCCCTGAAGGTTATGTATCCGCAGGGAGCAGAAAAACAACTTATCAAATCCCTTATAAACAGGGAGGTGCCTTCAGGCGGACTTCCAATAGATGTTGGAACGGTTGTACACAACGTAGGTACGGCTGTTGCAGTTTATGAAGCAGTTCAGAAAAACAAGCCCCTCGTTGAAAGGCTTGTGACAATAAGCGGAAAATCGCTCAAAAATCCCGGGAACTTCATGGTTCGCATAGGAACCCCTGTTTCAGAACTTATTGAGGCTGCCGGAGGTCTTCCGGAAGATACAGGCAAGGTAATCAATGGCGGGCCTATGATGGGTAAAGCGCTCAATACTATTGAAGTTCCGGTAACAAAAGGAACTTCGGGAATACTTGTTTTTCCTGAAAACGAATCGAAAAGGGAAGAGGTACAAAACTGCATTCGGTGTGCCAGGTGTGTCAGTATTTGTCCAATGGCACTCGAGCCCTACCTGCTCAAAGCTGCAAGCGAAAGGGGAATGTGGGAAATAGTTGAAAACGACAAGGCACTGGATTGCATGGAATGCGGCTCCTGCAGCTACATATGCCCTTCCCGCTTACCACTGCTTGATTATATAAGACTTGGAAAATCAAATGTAAGTAGAATTATCAGATCAAGAAAACAATAAATAATGAGCAAACTAATTACAGTATCTCCGTCTCCCCATATGCATGGGAAAGACAATGTAAAAAAGTTAATGTACTGGGTGATCCTGGCACTACTCCCCGCCTTCCTGGTATCGGTTATCTTTTTCGGTATAGGGGCACTTATAGTGACGGCGGTTTCCATTGTGGCATGTGTGGGCTTCGAGTACCTTATACAAAAGTACCTGATGAAGGTTAAGCCCACCATAAGCGACGGTTCTGCTGCCGTAACAGGTTTGTTGCTGGCATTCAACCTTCCCACCAATATCCCGGTATGGATAATCCTTATTGGAGCACTGGTGGCAATTGGAGTAGGCAAGATGTCGTTTGGCGGACTAGGCAATAACCCTTTCAACCCCGCTCTTGTGGGAAGGGTGTTTTTGCTGATCTCATTCCCGGTGCAGATGACAAGCTGGCCGGAGCCGGTTGTCAGCCGAACCCAGTATGCTGATGCCGTAACAGGCCCCACACCACTTGCAATAATCAAAGAAGGAATAAGTGACGGTATTCCAGTATCAGAGCTTATGGGACAGATCCCCGGTTACTTTGATCTTTTCATTGGCCGCATGCACGGGAGCATGGGAGAGATCGGTGCACTGGCACTAATAATCGGAGGAATAATACTTCTTGCACGTAAAGTTATTACATGGCACATTCCGGTTTCAATACTGGCGACAATATTTGTCTTTACAGGAATACTCTGGGGTGCCAATCCTGAAGCCAATGCAGACCCGATTTTTCATATACTTACAGGAGGTGTCCTGCTGGGAGCAATATTCATGGCAACCGATTATGCAACTTCACCAATGACCCCCAAAGGCATGTGGATATACGGAATAGGCATCGGAATCATAACCGTTGTCATCAGGATCTGGGGGGCTTACCCTGAAGGGGTCTCCTTCGCAATACTTATAATGAACGCGTTCGTCCCAATATTAAACAAGTATATCAAACCAAAGAGATTCGGAGAGGAGGTTCAAAATGGCTAAGAGAGAATCAAACTTCAAAAATATGGTGCTCACGCTTTTTGTTGTGACACTTGTGGCATCAACCTCACTTGCCCTTATTTATGAGGTGACAAAGGAGCCGATAAGACTGGCTGCACTTGAAAGGAAGAACAATGCCATAATGCAGGTTGTGCCCGAATTCAACAATATGCCCAACGAGGAGGAATTTACCATTGAAGTTCCTGGTGGCGAACTTGTATTATATCCTGCCAGGATGGATGGCGAGCTTGTGGGTGTTGCTATTGAAACTTTCACCCGCAGAGGATACAGCGGAACAATAGAGCTTATGGTGGGACTGCTGCCAGACGGCACAATCCATGGCATTGAAGTGCTGAGGCATGCGGAAACACCCGGACTGGGTGATAAGATTGAAACAGATAAATCGGATTTCTACAAACAGTTTGTGGGACGAAACCCGGGTGATTTCACCATGAAGTTGAGACAGGATAACGGTGAGATCGACGGGATAACAGCTACCACTATTACTTCCAGGGCTTACTGCGAAGCAGTACAGCTTGCATATGATGTATTCATAGAAAAAGGAGATTTAAAATGAATCAGGCAAAAAACTTTACCAAAGGATTTGTACGGGAAAACCCGGTTTTCATACTAATGCTTGGACTGTGTCCTGCACTCGGCACGACAACATCCGCCTTCAACGGTTTCGGCATGGGTATGGCAACCCTTTTCGTGGTACTGATGTCCAACATAGTAGTATCAATATTCAAGGATTTCATCCCCAACAAGGTGAGGATCCCTTCCTATATTGTGATAATTGCATCATTTGTGACCATAACCGACCTGGTGATGGAGGCTTTTATGGGAGCGCTGCATGCAGAACTTGGTCTTTTCATTCCCCTCATTGTGGTTAACTGCTTTGTTCTGGGACGTGCAGAAGCCTTTGCCTCCAAAAACACCCTGTTTTCTTCGGTAGTCGATGGTGTTGGGATGGGTCTTGCATTTACAATGGCTCTAACAATGCTGGGAGCATCAAGGGAGCTGCTGGGTGCAAATGCTATATTTGGACTGCAATTGATAGAAGGTGACGGAATGCTGGTTTTCATCCTCGCACCAGGCGCATTCATTGCACTTGGATATCTGATCGCATTAATGAACAAATTGAAAAAAGATTAATATTAACTGACTATGGAATATATTGTTATAGTTATAGGAGCCGTACTTGTCAACAATATTGTACTTGCCCAGTTCCTGGGACTTTGTCCGCTGTTCGGTGTATCAAGCAAGATATCTACAGCAGCCGGAATGGGCGGAGCGGTATTGTTCGTTATGACAGTTGCATCAATAGTAACCTACCTGCTTTCCAATTTCCTGCTTGAGCCGTTCAACTTAATGTACCTGCAGACAATCACCTATATACTTGTTATATCATCGCTTGTTCAGATGGTTGAGATCATACTCAAGAAGGTGAGCCCCCCGCTCTATCAGGCACTGGGGATCTTCCTTCCGCTTATGACAACCAACTGTGCCATTCTGGGTGTTGCGATACTAGTATTTCAACAGGATCTTACCCTGCTGCAGGGTGTTGTTTTTGCAATAGCACATTCAATAGGTTTTACACTGGCGATCATTCTTCTGGCAGGAATCCGTGAGCACATGGACTTGCTCGACATACCAAAAGGTATGAAAGGCAACCCGATAATAATGGTGACTGCCGGATTGCTTGCTCTTGCCTTTATGGGGTTTGCAGGGATAGTATAGATCAGGGTTTAGCTTATTTTCAGATAATTTCACTATTGAGTGCAAAGGATAAAATATTGATAATCTTAAAACGGGAAATTCTTTTTCCCGTTTTTTTATTTCCTGGTAAAGAATCTGACCATTATTTCTTAACTTGACCTTTGGCAACCAATAATATGAATTCCCCTATAATATAAACCTTACCTTAATGAAGATACTAAACCTCATCCTCTTTGCAGTAATGGTAGTTATGAACTACCTTGCAAATGCACTTCCGATAAACGGTAAAACAACCGGGGAGCTGTCCGCACAATACGAAAACCTGTTTGTCCCTGCAGGTATTACCTTTTCAATCTGGGGAGTGATATATCTGCTGCTACTTATTTTCTGCATTTTGCAATTCAGGGAAGAAAACAAGGAGATAGTAGGATCCATAGGAATTGCCTTCGGGATAACCTGTCTTCTGAATGCATTATGGATAGTGGCATGGCACTATGAAAAGCTTCCCCTTTCACTGTTAATTATGTTGGGACTTCTGGCAGCACTCATTTTCATTAATTATGCAATACGCGACCTTGCCCCCGGCTTCACAAAGGCAGCCTTCGGGATATACCTGGGATGGATATGTATAGCCACAATTGCAAATGTGACTGCACTACTGGTAAGATACAACTGGGAAGGATGGGGCATACCTGAAGAAGCGTGGTCGATTGTTATGATAGCTGCAGGCACAGCAATAATTGCCCTGACAGTTTTCAGGATGAATAACCCCTTTACCGGACTGGCAGCCATATGGGCTTTTACAGGTATAATAATCAAAAGACAGCAGGATTACCTTTCAATAGTCATTGCTGCCGCCTTAGCCATATTGGTCACCGCAGTTGTTACTGTAGCTGTGTTTTTCAGGAAACAGTCACCTGTGGTATAGGCTTACTTTAATCATTTTTAAAAATGAAGCAAAAAGATATAGTTTTTACTCTTGCAACTATTGCATTCTTTCTCGCTTTTATTCTTTACCGGCCTTTGCTTGAAACATACAGGGATTTTAACCTGCAACACGGTATGGTTACAAGCTTTCTTAAATTTGCAATCCTTGCCACCCTTGGTGAGGTGATTGGACTTCGCATCAAAACGGGCAACTATAACAGTCCGGGTTTCGGAATACTTCCCAGGGCTCTTGTGTGGGGGGTGATAGGTCTTACCATACAGATGGCCTTCATTATCTTTTCAACCGGAACACCTGTTTTTTTAGAGTACCTTGGACTGTCAGGGAGTTCCGGAATGCTTGAACAGCAAGGAGTGACACCGGGAAAAGTGCTTGTTGCATTCAGCATCAGCGTGGCAATGAACATTATTTATGCACCGGTTATGATGACGACTCATAAAATAACCGACACGCATATAGAAAATAATGGCGGAACGCTGAAAGGACTTTTCAGTCCGTTAAAAATGGGAGAAATAATGGCCGGGATCAACTGGAGGGTTCAGTGGAACTTTGTATTTAAAAAGACCATACCGCTATTCTGGATCCCCGCCCATACAATAACATTCCTTCTTCCTGCAGAATACAGGGTGCTGTTTGCTGCGCTGCTCGGCATTATGCTGGGTGTATTCCTTGCAGTGGCAGCCGTTCTGGGGAAAAGATGAGTTTTTAAACAGGCAGGGTATTATCCCAGGTTTTCAGGATATTCAGATCCACTCCTGTCTGACACTTTTAATTCAGCTTCACCTTATATAAGTAAATAAGGCGTATCTTTTATAATTAGCAGATTGACTCCCTATTTGACCCTTTTAACTGTTAATTTTGAAGGAGGTTCCTCTTCAAATCCAGTTTCGGCATCATAAAAAGCTTCAAATATTTTCCCGCTTTTTGTAATAATCAGGTTCCTGTTCATAGGCCCTCCCGGCCATGACCTTACCTGAAGCGAGTAAATCTGTTCTCCTTCAGGCGATATTACCCTTATTCTCCTTTCACCCGGAAACTGTCCACCCGGATGTTCCACCTCATCAGTTGCAATATAAAGGTGATTTGAATTGTCGGCAGCCAGAAAAGAAGCCTGGCAAGCTGAATGGCCTGAATCAAATATGCCGGCAATTGTTCCATCACCGCGCTTAACAATAAAGTGCCTTCCAGGACTGAGCTGTCGGTGATCTCCGTAGGCGGAAGCAGTGAAAGAATGCATTTCAGCATAATGGTCTCTCACTCTCCTGTGCACCTCTGCATCGGCTTTTACTAAAGAAACTTTTTCTCTGTCATATATGTAAGTTGACTGATTTTCTTTATCAAAAAAATGGAGCCTACTTCCTGTTTCGACCATTTCGGACTTGTTCAGGGGTAGGTCAGCACTTTCAGCAACATGCATTACCTCACCCTCCTTTGTTCGATCAGTTATAAAAAGTCCCGATGATGAAAACAGGTAGATAAATTCACTGTCAACTGCCATATCTTCCATAATAACTGTTCCGCCACCCGCCTTTTCGCGGGGGTAGTTAATCGTCCTCACGAGACTGGCTGACATGTCGTACACAAGTACCCTGAAGTTTATTGCGTCAATTATAAACAAATGGTTGTCATACACTGCAAATGAAGGAACAGCATAAATAGTCCTTACACCCTCAGTCTGTTTAATAACATTTCCCTGTCCAATCTCTCCCTTACCACTGCCAAGTTTAAGTTCAAGTATAACCGACTCATTACCGGTGGATGTTAGCGGACTGCTATAAACGTTTGGTTCCGGTATTTCGGGCAGCCTGCCCTCCAGAATATTGCCGAATGAAAGGGGTACCGGTATAAAGGAGCCTTTCAGGTAGGAAATAAGGTGCGGCTCACCAAATGCCGCTGCAAAATGCATACCCCTGGAGGAAAGGGCGGGATTGAGCAGTTCAATATCAATCATTTTTGCTCCGGGCACGTAAAAGAGCACGTATTCTGTTTCAATGCGCCCCTCACCGGGAGAAAATGGGGCTTTCTCGGCAATTAACCATTTGTGGCAGGGAGTTTTCTCAAGGATAGTGAACAGGTGGTTGTGATCCTCTATAAGTATTAAACCCTCCTCATCAGCAGTATTATACCTAATGACACTACCTTCATCTGTTACATACACACCTGTAATTGAATCAGGCATCTCTGCAGCGGATATCCGTTCCTGAGTTCTTTGTATTTCAGGGGACTGCTGAGCTGCCGGCTCTCCCCTCCCCTCTCCAGCTTCATTATCAGAGGATTTGCTTCTGTTGCCGGAACAGGAAACCAGGGTTATAGCTGCAAATATGATCAGGAGTACAGTTTTCATAATCCGGGTATCTAAAGGGTCAATATTTAAATGATCTACATCTCCATAAAATTATGGATAATTATTTTTATTTCGATATAGCTTCTTGTTAACCCTTACTGCCCTGATCAAATTTCCTGTGGTCATTGAGTGAAGGCAGGTTACTATTTAATAACAAAATTTAGCCCGGATCAAAAGCAAAAGGGCTGTCTCTTTTATGACAGCCCCCCTGTTTATAAAAATTTCGGTTCAATTAACTATTTTTTAAGCACTTTTTTGAGAACTGTTTCCTCGTCCAGTTTTTTGGTGCAGAAAAACCAGTCCTTGCAATCGAGGTCTTCTTCCTTGCCTCCCATACGGTTCTCAGCTGTACTACATGAAGAAGCAGGAGAAACAATTACATCTTCACCTGGTCGCCAGTCGGCCGGAGTGGCTATGCCAAATTCATCGGAAGTTTGTAATGCAATAAGCGCACGGTAAAGCTCATCAAAATTACGGCCAAGGCTTAAAGGATAATAAATTATAGTTCTTATAACCCCTTTCGGATCAATTATAAATACAGCCCGTACAGCCTGTGTATTGCTCTGTCCCGGCATTATCATACCGTATTTTTTGGCAACATTCATCGAGATATCCTCTATAAGGGGAAATTTAACCTCCACATTCTTCATCCCCTTGTATTCTATCTTCTCCTTTATTGTTCTGAGCCATGCAATATGGCTGTACAATCCGTCAACCGACAACCCTACCAGTTTACAGTTTGCATTGGCAAACTGTTCTTCCAGAGTGGCAAAAGTCATGAACTCAGATGTACAAACAGGGGTAAAGTCGGCCGGGTGACTGAACAGTATAACCCAGTTTCCCTTGTAATCAGAAGGGAAATTTATCTCACCCTGTGTGGTTACAGCTTTAAATTCAGGTGCTTTTTCACCTATTCTTGGCATTGGATTAACTTCCTGGTTTTCCATGTTTTTTGTAGATTTTTAGATTTATACAATATCACTTTTTTGTGAAATATTAACACTGAAGAGCGGGTTTTGTTTAACAATATACTTAAAATTTTAAAAATGTTTTTTTAGCTGCAATACCAGATTATTGTCAAAAAGGCCAGACAACCATTATAAGAGGTATTCCTATCAGTACAATAATAATTTCAAGCGGGAGTCCCATACGCCAGTAATCAGTGAAACGGTATCCTCCAGGTCCCATAACAAGGGTATTGGACTGGTGGCCGATTGGAGTCAAGAATGCACATGATCCCCCGATGGCAACAGCCATAAGAAAGGGATCTGCCGATAAGCCGAGACCTGCAGCAACACCTATGGCAATAGGTGCCATCAACACCACTGTGGCTGCATTATTTATTATGTCCGACAAAAACATAGTGATAACCAGGATCAACCCCAGTATCAGCCAGGGAGGGAAAACCTCCCCGAAATCAAGTATATTTGATGCTATCAGGTCTGCACCCCCGGTTGTTTCAAGGGCATTTCCAACAGGTATCATTGCTGCAAGAAGCACTATAACAGGCCAGTCAATACTTTTGTAAACCTCTTTTGCAGATAAAACACCTGTAAGTACCATTGCTACTGCCGCCATAGTAAATGAAACCTGTACCGGCAGTAAACCGGTGACTACAATTACAATGGATAAGGCAAAAATTCCCAGTGCCAGCGGTATTTTGCTGCGTGAACCTATACGCAGTCCCCTTTCAGCAAGCGGCAGGCAACCCATTGATGTTATAGTATCATATATGAGGTGCTCCCTGCCCTGAAGCAGTAAAACATCCCCCGCCCTGAATGTAACATGGTCAAGGCGCTTGTGCATTTTACGCTCACGCCTTGCTACAGCAAGCAGGTTGATACCATAGCGGCTGCGCATACGCACATTCGAAGCTGTCCTGCCAGCAAGCGGGGAATCGGACATCACAACCGCCTCTGTTATTGCTATACTCTCAGAACCTTTTGCATCCTTCCTGAATTTCTTCCCTCCCACCAGTTTTGTTTTTGTATCCTTTACAAAAGTCTTCAGCTCCTCCGCATCAGCTTCCACTATGATTACATCTCCTGTTGCCAACACCTCATCCAAATCAGGGGCATGTATGCGTTTCCCTTTACGTACCAGTCCAAGCACCTGAACATCAGTTTTTGAGATTTTATCAATTTCACCTATTGTTTTGGATTTCACGTTGGAATCAGAAGTAACTTCCACTTCAGTTATATAGTCGTCCACATCGAAACGCTCCGAGTCGGATTTGCCTGCCGATCTTCCCGGAAGCAGCCGCCAGCCGATAAGGGTGATGAAAGCAATCCCCGCCAGCATCAGTACTCCTCCTACAGGTGTAAAGCTGAACATACCAAATGGCTCTCCCATCTCTTCCGCACGAAAAGTGGCAATTATAATATTCGGTGGAGTCCCTATAAGGGTTGCCATTCCTCCAAGCAGTGAAGCAAAGGCAACCGGCATTAGAATATATGAGGGGGGATTGCCGCTTTTGCGTGCCAGGTGTATGGCAACAGGCATCATGATAGCAAGTGCTCCCACATTGTTCATAAAAGCAGATGCAACTGCAACAATCACTGACAATGTAAATATCTGAAGCATCAGGTTTTTACCGGTCTTCATTACCCATTTACCCAGCAGATCAATCAGTCCGGAATACTCAAGCGCCTTCCCTATTACAAGAACAGATGCAACGGTTATAACAGCCGGATGGGCAAAACCATCAAAGGCATCTGAAGGATTTACAATGCCTGAAACCACGAGGATAAAAAGTGAAATAAGGGCAGTAAAATCATGACGAATGCGCCCCCATGCAAACAGGAAAAGAGCTAGCAGCAATACTCCGAATACGATGCTTTGGTCCATATATAAAACCAGAGTTTTGAAAAACCTCCAGGCTGAAAAGCCAATGTCAAATATACTAGATGATCATTGAATAAAGAACCCCGGCTACACCAATCAATGCAAGTGCATAAACAATCCTTGCAGGCATAATCCCATCACTCTCGGCAGTTTTCCCGAATATCCAGAAAACAAGCGGGTGAACAAGGAAAGGCATGGCAAAAACGAAAGCAATTAGCGCTGATGCCTGTTCGCCAAACATTCCACCCTGAATTGCCGCAAAGAGTCCGAAGTGAGAAATGGCAGATGCATTGGCCATCACCGAATCATTCAGACCCATTCCGGAAATATTCAATATGAACAATCCTCCGAAAACTGCTACAAGCTGCCATCCGAGCGAAAAGATCATCAGGCCTCTTATTTCCCGGGCTTCAACATTGTTGGCTTTTTTTAGCGTTCTGAGTGCAAGCACAGTAAGTGCAACTCCTGCGGTCACAACTATGATAGTATGGGGTATCAGCAACTTACCGGTTGTTGCACTGGCAGCCAGGATGGAAAAAACGAAAATGTGTCCGATAAAAGGCACATTTATCATTATAGGCGCCCTGTACTGCGCTTCCGGTCCGAGATCACCTGCAGTACAAGCACCGGTGAGTCCGGAGTGTGACAAAGAACCGGCCATTCCCGGAGCAAGGTTACGCATGTGGTTTGCCTTGCCGATCATAATAAGTATTGCAAGTCCGCCAAACATCCATAAAAGTTGTCCGAAAAACCCGAAAGAAAGGACAGATGTCATTCCCTGAAGTATGAAAGCATCAGCTATCCTGGACCCCCCTACCATAAAGTTTGCAGCAAGAACCACCGGGATACCGGCAAAAAGCAGAGAACGGATGGTTGGACCGAATTTCCAGCGCGAGAAGATCATTCCCATTGTTACGGCCAGGATCATTACAAAAAATATTTCGGGCAATGCAATTACTGGTCTTATCCAACCGGCTATATGCCATGAAAGGACAAGGATTCCAAGAATAAATGCGGTTTCAATAATCCCCTTGCGGATATAGACGGGTTTGTTGGTGATCTTTGCCCTGTAATCTATCAGGATTATCGACCCAACCAGTCCAATATACCCCAGCAGCGGGTAAAAGACATCCAACGGCTCACCGCCGTTGTATCCTATTATAACCCGCTTCAGTGATTCAATGCCAATCAGAACAAAGAAGGAACGTACAAGGAACATGAACTGGGTGAACTTGGTGCCCAGGAACATTTCATCGTCAGATGGTACCACTATATCCTCCTTGTCAATTTCCTGGTTACTTATAAGCTTCTTTATCTCCTGGCCACCCACGAAAAAGGAAGCACTCAGTGCGGTTATGGTAACTTTGCTTGTGAAGTCAATTATTGGAAATTCACTTAGTCCGGGTGTCCCCAGGCCGGTGGACTGCAGCACATCTCCCATTATAAGTCCGAAAACAACAATGATCAGTATGGGCGAATAGCGTGTCCCGGCTACAAAAGTTCGCGAGACAAGCACCATTGTTATAACCATCAGGAAAGTGAGCCATAGCTGATTAAGGATGTGGGCGTTAGCCATTTGATCTGATAAGTAATCCATTTTCAGGAATATTTTGAGTTAAATCAATTAGTTTCAATAAAAAAAAGATCGCACAAAAATAACTTTTTTTGATTAAATACACCCGTGATATACGGTTTTTTGCCCATGCCTGGAGAACACACC
>PUMT01000122.1 GCA_003551495.1 Bacteroidota bacterium | reverse complement strand
ATCAGTTTTTCTGGGGGCGTGTTCATCTGGAAGCAGTTACGGCATTGTTTTTTTATCAAAAAGGGTGCAAGGTTCAAAAGTTAATACATAAGCTTAAGTATCAAGGCAAACGGGAGATAGGTTTTTTTTCCGGGAAGCTTTTGGCGAGCAGGCTCCGTACATCAGCCGGGTGGAATACACTTGATATGGTATTGCCCGTTCCTCTTCATCCTAAAAAGCAACGGCAGCGAGGATACAATCAGAGTGAATGTTTTGCAAGGGGTTTGTCGGAAGGCTTGAATATCAGTCTAACTCTGAACAATCTTATCAGGAAGTTTCACTCCGAAAGTCAAACACGCAAAACAAGATTCATGAGGTGGAAAAATGTGGAAGCCGTTTACCATGTTAAAAATCCGGAAGTTTTCAAAAACAAGAACCTTTTACTTGTTGATGATGTCATAACAACGGGTTCCACTATTGAAGCCTGTTCACAGAAGCTGCTTGAAACGGCGGGGGTAAAAATATGGGTTGCTTCCATAGCCATAGCCTCTTAAATTGTTTACAGGCGTCCGGCAAGCACCGCACTTTTCTTATACCTGCGCACATTACCGTTCGGGTCAAACAACTCAATGAAAATTACATAAATCCCTATGTTTGCTTTACTACTATCCTCAGCAGTACCATCCCATGTTATCACATCATCCGTTCCGAGAAGCCTGCCACGGGCAATTTTTCTGATAAGCCTGCCCCTTGAATCATATACCGTAACATTGGCAGTAAATCCCGGGCTGTCAAACTTAAAATATATGTTCAAAACATCGTAATGCCCGTCGCCGTCGGGCGAAAATATTTCAGGATAAATAGTAATATCATCTTTTATAACTTCCGGATCGTGTGTGAATTGTGAGTTTTTATATCCCGGAGTGCCAAATCCGGCACTGGCGGCAGCCGAATGCCAGTTAAACCTGCTGCAGGAAGGTCTGTGATAATTGAGCCTTTCCAACGACACGCCTTTTTTGGTAGTAAGCAATGGATAATGCATATCTTCACTATAAACAACCATGTCAATGATCTTAAGCGACTTGTCGGCAAACACAGCTATACCACCCGAATTTGTCATTGCCGGCATACTTTCAACACTTATAAAAACCGAAGGATCAGGTGTCATATAATGTCTGATGACATCTTCAGGACTGGGAGCAATAACAACATATTTGCCGGGAAACAACAGATAACTCTCATCTGAAATTTGACGTACGCTGGTAAGATGCCCTTCAATTGTATCTTTTGATGTTATCCTGTAATTTTTAAGCTCCACAACCTTGCCCGATCTGTTGTATAACTCAATATAACGTTGCGATACCTTTGTGGGTGGATTAAAGAGTATTTCATTAATCACCACATCAAAAGTGTCAGCAGGCTCGGGAATAGCAGTTTCTGCAATGTTTTTGTCCAATTTATTTCCTGCACAATCAGTTAAGGTTTCGGAAACTATTATAGTGTAAGTTAATCCGGGTTGCAACTCCTCAGACAAAACCAGTTCAACCTTATTGAAAAATGGTGCTGCAGGCTCAACCAATACAGGATTACCAATATTATGATGTTGATGATAAATATGGTAATCTTCCTTGTCAATCAATGAATATTCATTCATGGGTTCACTGAAGAACAGAATGATACGGTCATTATCAATAAAACCTGCCCTGATAAGGTCAGGTAGATTTGTATCAGGGTTATCATCTTTTATGGAGTTTGTTGTGCCGGGTGTACCGCCTCTGTTATCTTCACTTGCCCGCCAGTTATTGCTTCCTGCGCAAAAATTGTAAGGGTCAATTTTCTCGAGCGACCAACCCCCATTATCTTTGGCAGGATCACCATACCATCCATCAGAATAATGTACCGCCGATATCAAATAATGATTGTCATCATACAGGATCAATTCCGTTCCTCCATGGGTCACTGATGATGAGGTAAAGCCGGGTACTGCAACAACATTGCCATATGCCGACAGATCATCATATCCCTCCTGGGTCGTTAATACAATATATCCGCCCGCAGAAACAGTTCCATAAGGTATTTCCCTTTCACCATAATGATCGTACAAAAACCATCCGCCTATATCTATGTCAAAGCCGGTGGTATTATAAAGTTCAATATATTCATATGGCGGCAATTCAACCACCGGTGAAGGATTAACCATCAACTCATTGAAAACAACATCAAATCTGCCCGCTACATAATTTATGAACTCCCCCGTAAAAGGTTCCATGATATTTCCCGACAAATCTGCTATGTTTTGTATGTTGATACTATATATCTCGTTTTCTAAGAAATTTTGTTCAAAAAACAATCTGACAATATCGGGTGATTCCGGCTTTCTGCCGGCAACGACAGGAAAACCCATCCCGCGGTCAACAATATAATTCTTGACGTTTTCAGCCGATTCGCTATCAACAACTTTCGAAAAATACACATCAAGGATATTCGGATCGGCTACAGTGAGTTTTAGAACTTCCGGCGGTTCTACATCAGGAATTATATCACCGACATATATTTCATCAAAATAAAAACGATCGGAATTGGTAACCGTGTACCTGCAAAACAACCCGAACCATGCCGTGGAAATATATGTATCGTCATTAACCGAGCCCTGTGGCAGGTATAGCTTACCTCCGTATTTATCTGCCAAAAATTCCCACTTTCCTGAATCATCACGAATTGCCTTGACACGTATTATATTATTGCTTCCAGAAGCTATATTCTGAGATCCTTCCATAAGCTCATGGACAAGATCACCGTCCTGCCTGTAAAAATAAAGCCGCTTATTGTCGCTGCCGTCCTTGCCGATCCTTATGAAATAACCGTTAACTTCCCCATGCAGATCACTCTTGTCTGAAACAAGATATATACGCGGATGATTATTGTTGGAAGGTGTAAAAGCCAAACGCAACCAAAACTCCCATTGAGTATTAGCAATCATAACATTCTGCGTTGCCAGATAAGCATCACCGGCTTCTGTAGCACTAAGCTGAAGCTGGTAATTTTCATTGACTATAAACTTGTCAGTAT
>PUMT01000181.1 GCA_003551495.1 Bacteroidota bacterium | reverse complement strand
GTGGAGCAGCCTCCGCATGAGAATTTCCATGTTATCGAAACTATTGGACAGGAAGGAGTAGATTACAATTTCAGCAGTAACTCGATCACCATTCCTGCAAACAGCAGCTTCGGTTCAGTGGGACTGGATATCCTGTCCGATGAGGTTGACCTGATCATTGTACTCGAGGAAGGAGACCTTGCACCAAGCGAGAACTACAAGCTTTTCAGGGTAACACTTCTGCCAGTATTTCAACTTGAAGTTCTCTCGGCTAACGTAGATGAAGGTACTGTCAGTGGAAGCGGAAACTTTATTGCAGGGGGAACCAGAACAATAGAGGCAACTGCAAAATATGGCTTCGCTTTCGAAGAATGGACAGGAGACATTGAGCATGCTGCCGATGCATTGTCAGCAAGGACAACTGTTACAATGCCAGCCGAAGACATCTCCCTTACAGCGTACTTTACAGGTGTTCCGTTCTACGAGCTCAGCTTTACCGCTGATCCCGAAGAAGGAGCAGATCAGTATGGTGCGGTTGTCTATGACGAAGTTGCGGGAGAAGATGTTATAGTAACCACACACGACTTCATTGAAGGAGAAGAGGTGAATATCAGGGCAATCGCCGAGTCAGGTTACAGGTTTGCAGGCTGGAGAGGCCAGAATGCATTTGTTGAAGATGTGGATGCAGCCGAAACTGTCGTGATAATGCCTGATCAAAATGTGGCGCTGGTTGCAAAATTTGTACAGGTCTTCGGACTGGCACTTGAAGCCGATCCGGAGGAAGGCGGTACTGTTGAAGGTGCTGGCGAGTATGAAGAAGGCGACAAGGTCACCATACGTGCAATACCTGAAGCAGGTTATGTATTTGTGGAATGGACAGGCGATATTGAACACCTGGATGATCCATCTTCGTCTACTGCCACTTTTACCATACCTGCAACGGATGTCACACTGACTGCATTGTTTGAAGAAGATGTTGATTAATCTTTTTTTATTTAGGCTCTAGACTGTGAAATTGTTTTTTAAAATTTGTTGTTGTTATTGTTGAAACGAGAATAACTCTTTTTTGTAGTTATTCTCGTTTCAACAATATTATTTGTTCTTTGAATAATTGTTATACTTACATTTTCCAGAGCCCCTCGCATTCTTTAAGGTGTAAGTCAAAGTGAACTTTTACTCCATTAAACTGGGATAACCGAAGCTTTGTAAAACTCCAAAAAGATTCTATACCATTTATTTGAATTCCTTTGCCATCGGAGAAATTTTTTTGATTTGTTGATTCGAAAATGCTTATCGTAACCAACATCAACAAGACCATCATATCCTCATCAACCAACAGAGTATTCAAATATTCACTGGCTGGGCAGAAGGGGCCTGGTGGCTGCCCTTTTTCTCATAGGCTCCGGTATATCACTGGGTGAAGCACGCAAAGCAGGTACAGCCAGTTTCCTGACCGGAATCATTTTGTGGGTAATAATAGTAGCTGTCTCTTTCTTTTACCTGAAAGGTATATTTGGTGTTGATTGATAGAGTGATCAAAATTTTCCGCCTCAGGATAAGGACTGAATAATTCTGGCAGCACCAACTTCAAAAGGATAAAAACCCAATCGGCATTTGGCAAACATAAACCCCTCAAGTCTTTGATAAATCAAAACCCAATTAGTCTTATACAGAAAAAAAAACCTCCCCTCCTCTCTTTAAATTTAAATATTTAACTAAAAAGTAACAGGATAAAGGTGTTTTTTTCCGAAATTTCATATCTTTACTAAGCTTGATGGAATTGTTTTTTGGGAGCATTATCAATATTCTGTTACTCTGCAAACATGATGTTCAATTAAATAATTCTATTTATCATGTTTTTCAGTATGCCGGGTCTGTTTTATGCAATACATTATTAAGTATCTGAAAATATAATATAAGGATGGCTCATTCAATTTCATCGCTTTTTACAGGAATTGAACCTGACGAACATGCAGAGTTCAAATTGCTGTTTGATGAATATTACCGGCCATTGACTTCTTTTGCACTTGACTATGTAGGTGATCTGGATACTGCAAGGGATATAGTGCAGGGATTTTTTGTAAAGCTATGGGAATTGCGCCATTTAATAAAAATTGAGATTTCAGTAAAAGCATACTTCTATCAGAGTGTAAAAAATGCCTGCTACAATTATATAAAATCCAAAAATCGTCCTACAGATCTAAAGTTTCCAGTTATTGTTGTGGAGGATGATGTCCTTGAGCACATGATAGCAACAGAAACAAAGGAAAAACTATACAAAGCCATTGAGAAACTTCCTGATCGTTGCAAACTGATTTTTAAAATGAGCAGGATAAAACAATTGAAACATGCTGAAATAGCACATATATTGAATATTTCGGAAAAGACAATCGAAAGTCAAATCAGGATAGCACTAAAAAGATTGCTGCATTTAAAAACTGTCTTGTTGCTCCTTTTTTTCCTTACCCTGATCATTTGATAAACTGAATATTAAACAATAAAGTATTCAAAAACATCCCTTTTGTTTAAGGGATGTTTTTTTTTGAGTTGTCACACAATAAACCATTATACTACTTTTTTTATATTTCATTAATTTATGAATAAGAATTCCGATTATACCGTTTTCTGGGAACTTATTGTCCGCATATTAAATGATCAGGCAGATGAAGCCGAAAAAAAACAATTCAATGAGATCCTGGTTTCCGACAGAGCCCTGTTGAATGATTATTTATACTTGAAGAAAAACTGGGAACAAGTCAAAAATCTGAAAAATATTGATAAAATTGATGCTGAAGGGGACTGGAAAACAGTTCTGGAAAGAATTTCGTCCCGGTCTGAAAATACTTACCCTATACCAACAATTCAAACTAAAAGATCCCCGGCAATAAAAATATTGCCATATGCAGCTGCCGTTATGCTTATTTTTGTTATTTCTTATTTTTTTATCAGACATTACGTTGAACCAACCGAATATCAGCCACTTCTTACCAAGATCGAAGCCCCAGCCGGATCAAGGACCAATGTAGATCGTCCTGATGGAACGAATGTCTGGCTTAACGCAGGAAGCATACT
>PUMT01000199.1 GCA_003551495.1 Bacteroidota bacterium | reverse complement strand
TGTCAGTTAGAGGCCGCATAACCATACCGCTCATTAATGGACTGAAATAGTCGTCTATTATAAACATTCCCATCAGCCATGCAGAAAAGCTGACCCCTTTTTTTGATTTAAACCTTACTGATACCCTTCTGGTAAACTCCCGGAATACTCCGGCAAATTTGTAAAATTCAAACAGTATCCCAATGAAAAAAATAATTATGCATATCCATATAAACTCACCGTCTCCCAGAGCTTCCTGTGCAAGATGGTTGAAGCCGGTAGCCGGGTCAAAGCCCGCCATTACAACTCCGGTTATGCAGCCGATCATCAGGGCAAATGTTGCAGACCTGGTTCTAAAAGCAATTATTAAAGCTACTGCGAGGGGAAGAAGTGACCAAATGCCGAAAGTAAAATCATTTTCCATGCATCAAATATAGCAAACTCGTTAAAATTTCAAATTGCTTTGTAACTAAAGCAACACCTAATCGTCTATTATTTAAACCCACACTCATTCTTTAAATAATTTTCGATTATGCTCCGCAGTATTTTATTATTGTTCCTTTTGCAGCTGACTGTCAATGCAATGCCAAGTGATCAAAGAGTTTACAATGCCCAAAAGATAAAAGGATCGCCTCCTGCAATTGACGGAATACTTGATGAACCGGTATGGAAGACAGCAAACCCTGCAACCGGATTTATTCAGTATGAACCTCATGAAGGAGATGAACCCACTGCCCAAACTGAATTCAGGATCCTCTATGATGATAATAATCTTTACATAGGAATACGTGCGCTTGATGACAATCCGGAAAAGATTGCAAGCAGAATGACCAGAAGGGACAATATTGACGGGGATGTTTTAATAGTACAAATTGACAGTTATAACGACAACCGCAGCGCTTTCAGCTTTGGTGTCACTGCTGCCGGAGTCAAAATAGACTATTTTGTAAGCGGCAACGGACAGAATGAGGATTACAGCTGGGACCCAATTTGGCATGTAAGAACCAATATCGATGAAGAAGGGTGGACTGCTGAAATGATGATCCCATTCAGTCAGCTGCGGTTTTCCGGAAGCGGAACAAGTAGCTGGGGACTTCAGGTAGGAAGATATATATACAGAAAAGAAGAAACATCAGTATGGCAGTTTATCCCGAAGGATGCATCCGGCTGGGTGCATCTGTTTGGTGAACTCACCGGAATTTCAGATATAGAGCCCAGAAAAGAACTCAGTGTTACACCCTATACGGTAACTAAACTGGAAAGATTTGAAGAGGTTTCAGGCAATCCTTATATGACAGGCAATTCAGGGAATTTCAATGGCGGGATTGATGCAAAGTTTGGTATTACAAATGATCTTACAATTGATTTAACCATAAATCCCGACTTTGGACAGGTTGAGGCAGACCCTTCAGTTGTTAACCTAACTGCCTTTGAAACATTTTTTGAGGAAAGAAGGCCATTTTTTATTGAAGGGAGGAATATATTTAATTTCAGACTTACTCCGGGAGATGGAGATCTCTCAGGTGAAAACCTGTTCTATTCCCGCAGGATAGGCAGAGCTCCCCAATACAGGCCACAGATAAGCAACGGGGCTTATATGGATATCCCAAAAAACACACCCATACTTGGAGCGGTAAAGCTTTCAGGGAAAACAGAAGACGGACTTTCTATAGGGGTAATGCAAAGCTTTACCGGTGAGCAGCATGCCAGTATATTTTCTTCAGGAACTGAATATGAAAAGGTTGTTGAACCTTTAACAAGCTATACTGTTGGAAGGATTCAAAAAGATTTCAATGAAGGAAACAGTATCCTTGGGGGAATGTTAACTTCAACCATCAGGAATTTGTCAGACTCCAGCCTTCACTTTTTACATAGATCTGCATACAGCGGCGGGATTGATTATTCACATTACTGGGACGACAAAACCTGGTATCTGAGCACGAAGTTCCTTTTTAGTCATGTAAGAGGAGAAGCAGAGGCAATTCATCACACACAGCTGTCACCTGTCCATTACTTTCAAAGACCCGACGCTTCTCACCTTGAAACAGACCCGAATCGTACATCTCTTACCGGCCACGGGGGCACAATCGAAGGCGGCAAAACAGGAGGAAACCTGAACTTCATAGGCATACTTCACTGGAAATCCCCGGAACTGGAATTGAATGATGTAGGTTATATCAGAAAAGCTGATGAGATCTTTCAAATACTGTGGATCGGCTACAGAATATGGGAGCCTTTCGGAATTTTCAGAAGGGTAAACCTTAATTTCAATCAATTCTATAATACCGATTTCGGGGGAAGAACACTGGGAAAAGGAGCAAATATTAACGGACATACACAATTTACTAACTTCTGGTCTTTGGGCGCAGGCACTAATCTCCACCTGGAAAGATACTCTACCCACATTTTGAGGGGAGGACCTTCTTTGCTTTTACCCGGAAGCATAAGTAATTGGGTAAACATAAGTTCAGATAACCGCAAAAACATAAGGCTTTCCGCCAACTTTTCCTATTCAAATGCATTTGAAGGTAAAGACAATCATTACAGTTATTCGCTCACTACAACATTCCTTCCCAGCAACGCCCTGAGGTTCTCGGTAAGTCCTACATACCGTACAAACATAAGAGAGCTGCAGTATGTATCAAGGGTGGAAAATAACGGCAGCGACAGGTTTATAATGGGAACACTCAATCAAAAAACCGCTTCAATGGCAGTCAGAATTAACTACAGCCTTACACCGGAGCTGTCACTGCAGTTTTACGGAGAGCCGTTCATTTCATCCGGTAATTACAGAGATTTCAAGTATATAACCAATCCTTCAGCCCGCAATTATCAAGACAGGTTCTTATTGTACCCGGAGAATCAAGTCCATTTCGACCATGAAAACAACAGGTATTATTTTGATGAAAACAATAGCGGCAGTTACGATTACAATACAGTCAACCCTAATTTCAATGCATTGTATTTTAATTCAAACCTTGTACTCAGATGGGAATACTTGCCGGGCTCTCACATTTACCTTGTATGGTCGCAGAACAGGGACCAGTTTGCAGCAAACGGCCATTTTTCATTCAGGGATCACAC
>PUMT01000012.1 GCA_003551495.1 Bacteroidota bacterium | reverse complement strand
GTCAAAATCGAGATAAAGCAGGTTCATTGAGGGATAAAGAGCTCTTATCTTTTTTTCAACACCTTTTGCTATTATGTGATTTGCAATACAACCAAATGGCTGCATGCAAACCACATGGTTTATACCCTCTGATGCAAAACCTGAAATTTCAGCCGGTATAAGCCACCCCTCACCAAACTGGTTGGCCAGATCGATTATACGGGAAGCCTTTTCAGCTTCTTCATGAATAGTGTACAGAGGACGGTAAAACCTGTAATTCTTCATTATTTTTTCATTTGACCTGATCATTCTGTTTGCCCTCCATTCAATGAATTCTGACGGAAGATCAAAATAATTTCCGCGCATCAGGTTTTTCCTGATATTGACCTTCCTGTTGACAAACCCCTGTATCATAAAGTCCATCAACGGGGGCACCACCACTTCAACTCCATTGTCAATAAGCCATTTTACCAGGTTATAATGACCGTATGAGTTGTATTTTACATATATTTCACCGACTATGCCTATACGGGGCAAAGGGGTGTGGTTCACCGGAACAGAGTTGAATGCACCGACCGCTTCTGTAAGTAAAGTATGAAGAGTCCTGTGATCTGACCTTTCAACATAAGGAAGGGCTGTTTCCGTAAAATGGTTAACCAGGGAAAGTGCCGAACCTTTATCCTTTTCCCTGGACACTGTTGAGTAATACATTGATGAAATAGCATCGGCAAACAGAAGCGATGCAAAAGTGATCTTTGCAAGCCTTTTCCAGTCTATTTCAAAGCCGGGCTGCTCATTCAGGGCATCAGGTGTGCCTGTTACCGAAACAACCGGAATATCGGCATAACCTGCTTCCTTCATAGCCCTTTTTATAAGGTTTATATAGCTTGTAGCCCTGCATTGCCCCCCTGTCTGTGTTATCCCTACAGCTACTTTGTCCCTGTCGTATCTGCCCGATTTCAATGCTTTTATTATATCCCCCACTACAAGTGTTGCAGGATAGCATATCTCATTGTTTGCATATGTAAGACCTATATCTGCTGAATTATGATCGGATGGGGGCAAATTTTCAAAATTGTAACCTGCAACTTTTGCGAGGGGAGGAATAAACGGCGAATAAAAGTCCGAAAACCAGGGTGCAAGAATAGTCCGCCCGCGGTCATCTGCAGCAAAAGGCTTTTGTTTGATCTTCCTGCCGGGCGGGGGTTCCTTCATGCTTTCACTGAGCCTGATTGATTCAACAAGTGATCGTATTCTGAGGCGAAGTGAGCCCGGACTTGTTATGTCATCAATGCGCAGAAGAGTGTAATTCTTCCCTTTATTCTTGAGGATTTCAGAAATTTTTTCGGTTACAAAGCTGTCGGGACCGCAACCGAAGCTGTTCAGCTGAACAAAATGAACATTGGAGGGCATTCCGGCTACAATGGCAGCAGCCGAAATGATCCTGTTTGTGTATGCCCACTGGCATACTCCGTAACCATATGTGAAAACAGGATTATCCGGATCTGTGAAATGTTCTTCACTGATAACGTCAACATCCATTGATGCAAACATTTCTGCAGCTTTGTGCTGAATAAAAGGATCGGCATGGTAAGGCCTGCCTGCCAGTACAATTATAATCCTTCCCTTTCTGTTTGAGGCTGACAAAACTTTTTTACCGGAAGCAACAAGTTTCTCATTTACTTTTTCGCTTTCCTTCAGTGCCTTTTTAAATGCAGCTAAAAACACTTTTTCTCCTACGCCAAGCTTCCTGAGGTACTGACGGCAGGCTTTTTCCAGCAAGCGTCTGTCCCTGAAAGAAACAACAGGAGCATCAAGAGGGATGCCGTGCTTCTGCTGCGGGTTTATTGAGCTTTTCAGAACCTCCGCATAACCTGAAACTACAGGGCAATTGAAGCTGTTATCAGAATTGCTGAAATCTTCCCTTTCATAAACTACCAGGGGGAAAAATATTCTGTCAACCTTCTTTTCAATAAGATCGGCCACATGACCATGAACCATTTTGGCCGGAAGGCAAATATTGTCTGACATCACTGAAACTGCTCCCTTCCTGTACATTTCATGGGTCGAATCGCCAGAGAGAACAACCCTGAAACCGCAACATTTAAGAAGGGTGTCCCAGAATGGATAATTCTGGTACATATTGAGGGCACGGGGAATTCCTATTGAAACCGGTCTGCCTGCACGGATAACTGAAAACCTTTCTTTGAAGAGTTCATTGTATTTGAATTCATAATAATTGTAACCCTTCTTATCTGCTTCCCCCTTGTTGTTAAATACTTTTTCGCACTTGTTGCCTGAAAAATAACTTTTCCCGTTACTGAACATAAAGCGGGTAACCGTACACCGGTTTGTACACCCTTTACAGGTTGTCCTTTTTTCATCGCTGCAGATAAACTCCTTTTCCGGGAACCGGAATATACTTCCTTCCCCCTTTTTCAGATAACGCTCTCTTGCATAAAGGGCGGCTCCGTATGCACCCATCAGTTCCGGATCAGATGAGCAGCTCACCTTCTTGCCGGTGAGTTTTTGCAGCGCCCTTAATATTGCCGGATTACGGAAAGCCCCTCCCTGAGCTACAATATTTGAGCCCAGGTCATCCATATTGGTTAACTTCAGCACCTTGAAAAGACAGTTCCTGATGACCGAATAAGCCAGTCCGGCCGAAATATCACCTGCTGATGCACCTTCCCTGAACGCCTGCTTGACCCTCGAATTCATAAAGACTGTACATCTTGTGCCCAGTTCGGAAGGTGATTGTGAGCAGCAGGCCAGGTTTGCAAATTCAGCAACACCATGCCCCAATGCATCAGCAAACCCCTCAATAAATGAGCCGCAACCGGATGAGCAGGCTTCGTTTATCTCTATTCTGCCAATCTTGCCATCTTCAATAAAAATGGCTTTCATATCCTGGCCACCTATGTCCAGTACAAATGAAACCTCATTATCGAGCCTGGATGCAGCCCTGTAATGCGCTATTGTTTCGACAATCCCATGGTCAATATCAAGTGCTGCCTTCAACAGTTCTTCCCCATATCCGGTAACTGCGCTCCCTTTTACAGTTACATTTACACCTTTTTCAGTTATAACATTCCTGAATTTTGCCAGTCCATCCACAACAGTTTCAAGGGGACGGCCATTGTTGTTGCTGTAAAAATCAAACAACAGTTCATCATCTTCCGTTATTACAGTTATCTTGGTTGTGGAAGAACCGGAATCAATTCCCAGAAATGCATTGATTATTTTATCATTTCTGAAGGTATGCCTTCTAAAAGATGCCGTGGAACTATCCGTTTTCCATTTGTCGAATTTTTCACCTTCATCAAACAAAGGAGTCAATCCGGTATTTTCTTTATCCGTGGAGGAGACAGGTTTCCCCAGCATCTCTGCCAGAGCGGAAAGCTTCATCGTGCAGTTTCCCTCAGCATTGAAGGCTGCCCCCAGCGCAGGAACAAGCTGCCCATCCGGAGGGACCAGCATGTCTGCAGAGTCCTGCCCGAGTACTTTTGCAAAGAACGGTTGCAGTGATCTGATAAATGTCATCGGGCCACCTGTTAACAAAAAGGGCGGTCGTGTAGTTCTTCCCCGTGAAAGGGAGGTGACAGACTGGAGAGCTACTGCGTGGAATACAGAAGCAGCAATATCGGAAGCCGGAATTCGGCGGCTTATTAGATTCTGGACATCAGTTTTGGCAAAAACGCCGCACCTGGAGGCAATAGGGTAAATTGTATCTGACTTTTGCGCAAGTTCATCCATTTCCTGAACAGAAATATCAAGAAGCGAAGCCATTTGATCAATAAAAGAACCTGTGCCACCTGCACAGTTGCCGTTCATTCGCATATCCGGACTTTTACCAGGATCAAAAAATATCATTTTTGAATCCTCACCTCCAAGATCGATCAATACAGATGTGGAAGGATAGAACTTTTCAGCAAAAGAAGCCGAAGCAACCACTTCCTGGATAAAGGGGAGCTTAAGAACTTCTGATAGTCCCATACCCGCAGAACCGGTCATATTGGGAATTATTTCACAATCCCCGAGAGCCGAAACAGCTTCATTCAAAAGCGTTACAAGGGTTTCACGTATAAGGGAATTATGTCTTTTGTAACCTTTATACAACACCTTGCCGCTGGAATCAGCTACAACAAGTTTAACCGTAGTTGAACCGGCATCAATCCCCGCTTTTAATATATGGTTATCCATTCAACTGAACGATTTGCTCTTCCGGCCTGAAAGCCTTAACTGAAATAATGCAGCAGTTCTTTCCTGAAAAACTCCGGAATTTCGAAAAATATTATTTCCACAAAAATATTTTAATTTACCGTATTAAAAACATTCCGTTTTGAAAAAAAAAGCCTTTTTGCTATTTTTAACAGGTAAAGAATAATGTGAAGCGCTGTAAAATAAAAATAGAAGGTATTGTACAGGGAGTTGGTTTTCGTTTTTCTGCCCGTAAGGCTGCAATGGGCATTGGGGTTAGCGGTTTTGTGAAAAATATGCCGGATGGTTCAGTATATGCAGAAGCCGAAGCGGAAGAGAAAAAGATCAATGAGTTTATTAGCTGGTGCAAAAAAGGCCCCCCTGCTGCCAGAGTGGAGAAAATAATTGTCACGGAAATGGAAGTAAAGCACAGTGAAGGTTTTTATATAAAAACCTGACAAATTGATAGTTAACACTCCTTCCTTTGCAATTCCGAATATCAAATAATCAATATATGCAATGATGAAGAAAACGGTTGAAATAAGAACGCTTCTGATACTGCTTTTCACTGCAGCCCTGCTTCTTCAGGGATGCAGGGGAGACACAACAGGCACTCCATTTTACGGGCCCGCTAACGGGTCACTTGTAATTGCAGGTGGTGGTAAACTGCCTCCTGTTATTTTCGAAAAATTTGCCGAACTGGCCGGGGGATTTGATGCAAACATTATAATAATCCCTACCGCCGGCAATCCGGATAATATTGATAACGGATGGGTAAAGGAAAAGTGGGAAAACTCAGGATTCACCAATATAACCGTTCTGCATACAACTGACCCTGAGGAAGCCGGTAAAAAAGAATTTTACGGCAAAATTGACAAGGCTCAGGGGGTATGGTTTGAAGGCGGCAGGCAATGGAGGCTGGTAGATGCCTACTATGATACAAAGACCTATCAAAAATTACATGAACTGCTCGATCGCGGCGGGGTAATAGGAGGTTCATCTGCGGGTGCAAGCATTCAGGCCTCTTTCCTGGCAAGGGGTGATGTTACAGGAAACACAATTATGATCTCGTCTGATGAAAGGCACAGGAAAGGCTTTGGCTTTTTAAGGAATACCGCAATTGACCAGCATATTGACACAAGAAACAGGTGGACTGATATTCAGGAAATAATATTTAAATATCCCGAATTAACCGGAATTGGTATATCCGAATCTACCGCCATAGTTGTTAAAGGAGATGATTTTGAGGTTATTGGAACCGGAAATGTCGCCGTTACAACAATAAAGCATATTTCGGGAAACAATAATTCATTCACAATGCTGTTACCAGGAGGCAGCTACAATATGAGGTCACAGGAGTAACTTCCAGTCATTATGCTTTTTGCATGTGATATAAGCAATACATGTAATTTTTAATTTTTATCCAAATTTTATGTTAATAAAAAAAAAAGTCGTTACTTTGTAACAACATATGTAAATATTTTTTTAATTCTTAATTTATTACAACATGAAAGGCAAAGTAAAATGGTTTGATTCAGCCAAAGGTTATGGATTTATTCATTCAGAAGAAGGGAATGACGTATTTGTTCACTATACGGGTATTGAACACGAAGGCTTCAGGTCACTCGAGGAGGGTCAGGAAGTTACATTTGAAATAGTTGAAGGGAAAAGAGGGCCTCAGGCAACAGATGTAAAACTAGTTGAATAGTAGCAAAAGTTAAAAGACTTTTTACTGTTTATTCATTTTAAAGCTTTGGTTTTACCAAAGCTTTTTCTTTTTGGAAAACCGAATCATTGCCAAAGCCAATAGGGTTATCAGCACAATCAGAAAAACAGCCCCAGTCTGATAACTGGCGTGGGATAAAGTGATATACCGTTAATATCCAGTTCAAATAACACTGCAAGGTTGAGAGCTGTATTATCAGTTGTCTGGTGTCTGAAACCTCCGCCAACCAGATATACCGGATGCCAGAACCGGCCGTTCTCATTATTTCCCTCCCCGAAGTGTTTCCGTTCAAGTCTCAGCAGTTCAGTTTCGGCATGCAGGTAAATACCCCCGTGCATAGTAAAGGGAAGCAGATCATCAAGGCTCTCAATAATGAAATAATCTGCCAGAAGCCCCGCCCCGTAAATATGGGAGTCAAACATATCCAGAAGGACTTTGTTCCTGTAAAACTGATACTTGCCAGTAATAGCAACCCTGAATTTTGGCAGAATAGTGTACCCTGCCATTGGGGTAATTTCAAACTGGTTTTTACTGGCACTCATATGAATACCGAGATATGTGCCGTAGAAATGTTTTCTTTCTGGATCGCTGTTTCCGGAGGCAAGCACAGGTGCTTGCAGGGAAAATAGCAAAAACAATAAAGCCACTGTACTTTTCACGAAAATGATTTTCATAATAAAGGATTAATATTAAGAAACAACTCAAGCTACTTGTAGGTTTTACTCTTAACCTTACCTGTCATTACCATGTATCCGTTCCTGGCAAGTGATTTCATTTCATCTTCTCCCGGATAAACAACAACCGGTGCAATGAAAGATACCATTTCTTTTACATAAGAAACAAGCATCGGGTTATATGCTATGCCCCCTGTTAAAATAATGGCATCAACTTTTCCTTTCAGTACAGTGGATAGTGCTCCTATCTCTTTGGCCACCTGGTAAGACAGGGCATCCTGAATAAGTGCAGCCTTTTCATCACCGCTACGGGCACGTATCTCAACATCGTGTGCATCATTTGTTTCAAGATAAGCCATATAACCGCCTTTACCGGTTATCATCTTTCTGACCTCTTCCATTGTGTAGTCACCGCTGAAACATTTGCTTACCAGTGCCCCTGCAGGAAGTGTCCCCGATCTTTCGGGTGAAAAAGGCCCGTCACCGTCAAGGGCATTATTGACATCAATAACACGACCCATAGAGTGAGCCCCCACAGAAATTCCTCCTCCAAGATGCGCTACGATCAGGTTCAGTTTTTCATATTTTGTGTCAGTAGATTCCGCATAAGTGCGGGCAACGGCTTTCTGGTTGAGGGCGTGAAATATACTTACCCTTTTAAAATCAGGGTGACCGCTGATCCTTGCAACATCCTGCAATTCATCCACTACTACCGGGTCTGCTATAAACGCCCTGGCACTTTCCGTTCTTGAAGCTATCTCGCTTGCTATCAGTCCGCCCAGGTTGCTTGCGTGCTGACCCAGTATCCCTGCCTTAAGGTCTTCAGCCATTTGTTGGTTAACCTCATAAACTCCGGATTCAATAGGTTTTACAAGTCCACCTCTTCCAACTACAGCAGAAATATCATTTATGTCAATATTTGCATTATTTAGCTCGTCAAGAATTATTTGCATCCTGAATTCATACTGGTCGGATATCTTATCAAAAGGCTTCAGATCTTCAGCTGAGTGTTTGATATTTTTCAGAAAAACTGATTTGTTATTGTTGTAAACGGCAATTTTTGTAGATGTAGAACCGGGGTTAACCGCAAGAATTAATAGATCATCCATTGAAAAAAGATTTTTTATTTAAAGTGATTAACATTTACTTACTTCATTTCCCGGCGGTTATGGCTGCAAGAGCTATTGAATAAAGCTTTGTCTTCGATGTATCTCCCCTTGAAGATAAAACAACAGGGACACTCGCTCCTGCCACAATTGCCCCCTGCTCGCCCCCAGCCAGCTTTGCGTTGGTTTTGTAAAAGACGTTGCCGGATTCAATATTGGGAAAAAGAAGGCAATCGGCATCTCCCGCAACTTCGCTTTTTACACCTTTTATATCGGCAGAAAACTTGTCTACCGCCAGATCAAGTGCAAGCGGACCTTCCACCAGTGCATTGCCGAATCTGCCCCGGTCAGCCATTTTGGAAATAATTGCAGCATCAGTGCAGGCTGGCATATTTGGTGAAGGCTGTTCTGTTGCAGCAATAATTGCAACTTTTGGAGTTTTAATACCCATTGCCCTTGCTGTGCTGATAAGATATCCGGTAATGGCAACCTTTTGTTTCAGATCGGGCTGGGGTATGATGGCTGCATCCGAAATGATCAAGAGTTTGTGGTAAACAGGATTTTCAGCAACTGCAACATGACTCAGTATGGCATTGGGCTCCATAAGCCCCTGCTCCTTGTTGAGAATCGCTTTCATATATTTGTCCGTTCCCAGATTACCTTTCATTATCATACTCCCGTTTCCTTCATTGATAAGCCGGACACTCCTGTCAGCAGCTTCACTGTCTGTCGTAACGTGATCGATTTCAAACTTTGCGGGATCAATTTTCATTTCATCACACCTTGCAAGTATGGTATCCCTGTCGCCTACAAGGGTTGCATTAACAAGACCCAGGTCAACAGCCTCATTGACAGCCTCTATGGTGTGTCCGTCCACCGCCCAGACCACTATAAGCCTTTGTTTTTCCCTGTCCTTTAAAATATCAAATAATTGTTCAAGCCTGTTTATCTGCATTGGCATTTATACTTTTGGTTAAACATTTTTCAGTTAAACTTTCACTACAGGGCAAAAAAAATTACCAAACAGATATTTGGTAATTTTTTCAGGGCTTCATTAGAAAGCCTGCAGGTTAATAAGTGATATGTAAACTGAATTAAACAAAACTTATTTTTCCATTTCAGAAATAATCCTTTGTGTATCTTCAGCAATTACAAGCTCCTCATTTGTCGGGACAACCATTATTATCCCTTTTGAAGATTCCTTGCTGATAACGGCAGTCTTCCCCCTCAGTCCCTTATTGACCTTTTCATCCAGCTCAAGGTTCAGGAACCCGAGATTTTTGCATATCCCTTTTCTTGTAGTACAGGCGTTTTCTCCGATACCACCTGTGAAAATCAGCAGGTCAATACCCCCCATTGCAGCTGAATAGGCTCCAATATACTTCCTGACACGGTAATCATACATTTTCAGTCCAAGAACAGCCCTTTTGTTCCCTTTTTCCGCTTCAATCTCAATTTCCCGCATATCGGATGAAACACCGGTTACGCCGAGCATGCCCGACTGCTTGTTAATCAGGTTGTTAACCGAGCTGAGATCGATCTTTTCCTTATCCATAAGAAAAGTCAGCACACCCAGGTCGAGGTCACCTGTCCTTGTTCCCATTATCAAGCCCTCAACAGGTGTAAATCCCATTGAAGTATCCACCGATTTCCCCTGATCAATTGCCGCAAGAGATGCTCCGTTTCCAAGGTGACATGTAATTATCTTCATGTCTTCCATCTTTTTTCCCAAAAACTCACAAGCCTTTTTTGCAACATACTTGTGGCTTGTTCCGTGGAAACCGTAACGGCGAACTGCATATTTTGTATAGAGGGAATGCGGAATACCGTACATATATGCATAATCGGGCATCGTCTGGTGAAAGGATGTGTCAAATACAGCTACCTGACTTATACCAGGCAACAGAGTGCGCATAGCATTTATTCCCTTAAGGTTTGCCGGGTTATGCAGCGGTGCAAGTTCGCAGCATTTTAATATCTCATTGTACACATTGTCATCAATAAACGCACTGTCGCTGAAATTTTCGCCTCCATGTGCAACCCTGTGACCCACTGCCTCAATCTCGGTAAGGTTATCAATACAGCCGTGTTTTTTGCTTGTAAGAATTCCCAGAACATACTCTATCCCTATCTGATGATCCACTATTTCACCTTCGAACTGGATTTTTTCACCATTAGTTTTTTCAAGTTTGAGAAAGGATCCTTTCAGCCCGATCTTTTCAACTATACCTTTTGCCAGCACATCCTTTGTCTCCATGTTGAAAAGCTGGTATTTGATTGAAGAACTTCCGCAATTCAGAACCAATATTTTCATTGTATTGTATATTTTTTTATATCTTTTATATTCAATTATTTTCAGTTGACAGCCTTTTTTTAAGCAATTTTGTTGCCATCCTCATCATACTCATAAAATCCCCTGAGTGTCTTTCTTCCCAGTTGATTGGCACGAACATACCTCCTGATAACAGGGTGGGCTTTGTAGCGCAAATCACCAAATTCGTTATAAAGGCTCTCCATCCAGCGTAAAACCTTGTCTATCCCGATCTTGTCAGCCATTTCAAACGGACCATAATGAGAACCGATACTTCTTTTAAGGACGGTATCAATATCCTCTTTTGATGTCAGCCCTTCCGTAAGCATCTGGCAGGCTTCATTAATTATTACAACAAAAAGCCTTACACTTACGAGTCCGGGTGACTCCGTTACCGTTACAACCTTCTTGTTTAACATTTCTGCAAAAAGAAGCGCCTTTTCATAAACATCTTCAGATGTAAATAAACCCCGTGCAACCTCCATTATCCTGGAGTCAGGGGCTGTTGTGGAAAAGTGTATTGTCAGACACCTTTCCTTATATTGAAGGTCTTCTGCCAAATCAGTTATCACCAGGGAAGCTGCATTGGTGGCAATTATTGTGCCGGGAGTGACATGCTTTTCAATCTCCCTGAAAATCTCCTTTCTTGCTGTTATACTGTCCTTATTGTTTTTTGAAAGTATTGCATCAATAACCAGTTCACATTCTTCCAGATCTTCATATGAAACGGTTCCCTTTATCCTTGAAAGCACTCCCCTTTTATCACCTGCTGTCATTTTCCACTGTCCGATCATCAGATCCAGCTCCCTGCTCATCTTATCCATTGCTTCCTGGACCAACCTTTCGCTTTTTTCAACAAATACCACTTCCATACCACGCAGGCTGATTATCCTTGCAATAGCACGGCCTACTGTTCCGCACCCTAAAATCCCGATTTTGGAAAACAATGATTTGGGCCTGCTATCTTTTGATAAACCATACTTTTCAATTGGTTCAATTACTTTATCTGCCATTATTTTTAATAATTTATTTGGTTATATTTATTATTAGCTGCCTGCTGCCTGATTGGCAGTAATAGCAACAAGATTAACAATATCGCTTACCGAACAACCTCTTGAAAGATCATTGATCGGCGCTGCCATTCCCTGGAGAACCGGACCGATCGCTTCGGCACCTGCAAGTCTTTGTACCAGCTTGTAGGCGATGTTACCCGACTCAAGGTTGGGGAAAATGAGCACATTGGCTTTACCTGCAATATCGCTGCCGGGAGCTTTACTCCTGCCCACTTTTTCAACAATAGCCGCATCAGCCTGCAATTCCCCGTCAATTTTCAGTTCAGGAGCCATTTCCTTTGCAATGCGGGTTGCATTCGCCACCTTGTCAACGAGGGCATGCTTTGCACTTCCCTTTGTAGAAAAACTCAACATTGCCACCCTTGGATCAAACCCTGCTATTGCTTTTGCTGTACCAGCTGTGGCAACTGCAATCTCAGCCAGTTCCTTTTCATCCGGGTCAGGGTGAACAGCACAATCAGCAAACACAAGCATCCCGTCTTCCCCGTATTCTCCATTTTTGAGTATCATTATGAAAGCACCCGAAACCACACTGATACCCGGCATAGTCTTGACATACTGGAAAGCAGGCCTGAGGACATCGCCGGTTGCATTCATTGCACCGGCTACCTCACCATCAGCATCACCTGCCTTGATCATTAGAGTTGCAAGGTAAAGAGGGTCCTCTATCAGCTTTGCCGCTTCATCGCGTGTAAGTCCTTTCTTTTTGCGGATCTCCACCATCATATCAATATATTTCTCTTTTTGGGGATGATTGGCGGGATTGACAATCTCCGCATCAGAAATATTAGCAAGACCGAGGTTTTTTGCTTCCTTTTCTATATCTGAAGGCTCTCCGATAAGTATTATTTGTGCAATATTCTCGCCGATCAGTATATCGGCGGCTTTCAAAGTGCGCTCTTCAAGAGATTCCGGGAGTACTATCCGCTTTGAATGTTTTTTGGCACTTATTTTGATTTTTTCCAGTAAATCCATATAAGTAAGACGTTTAAGAATTTGAAAATATATTGTTTAATGCAACGTAAAGTTGTTTTTTTTCATTAAAAAATATTATGATATATATCATTATTTGATAACGTGCTTATTGCCTGGCAGGGTCATTTCGGGGTCTCCACCTTCAATCCGTCGTATGCCAGGTTTATACCCCCGGGCAACTCTGCTGTAACCTCAGAGTGCAAGCCCATCTGGTGTCCAATATGAGTAATGTAGCCACTTTCAGGCTTAAATTCTTCAATCAGCGCAACCGCTTCCGAAAGTGTAAAATGTGATATATGGCTTTGCCTGCGCAACGCATTTATCACAATGATGCGGGAGCCGGCAATCTTTTCCTTTTCCTCTTCCGGTATATAGTTGGCATCGGTAATATAAGTAAAGTCGCCTATCCTGAAACCAAAAACAGGAAGCTTGTAATGATAAACCCTTACAGGGATAATACTTTCACCGTTGATTCTGAAACTCCTGTTCTTTATAATATGTATGTTTATTTTAGGGACACCGGGGTATCTGTTTTCTTCAAAAACATATGAAAATTCCCTTTCAATTGCAGTCCGGACTCTCTCTTCAAGGTAAACATCAATCGGTTTGCTGAGTACAAAGTTGAAGGCACGTACATCATCCAGTCCTGCAATATGATCTTTATGCTCGTGGGTGAAAATTATAGCATCGAGCTTACTGACATTTTCGCGAAGCATCTGCTGCCTGAAGTCCGGTCCGCTATCAATCACAACAGTCAAACTGTCCGTTTCAATCAAAACCGATGTCCTCAACCGTTTGTCCTTTTTGTCAGCAGACCTGCAAACCCTGCAGGTGCATGCAATAACAGGTATTCCCTGTGAAGTCCCGGTTCCAAGAAATGTAACCTTCAAAGCTTTTTTTAACTTCAAAAGTATAAAATTTTTTATCTTAAAAACCGGTCTGGCAGGTTAAAAATATTTAACATATTTGTGAAAAAAATTGATTATAAATGGTATGAAGGGAAAATTATTTCTTATTCCGGGTCTGCTTGGAGATTCGGAACCTCAGGCGGTACTCTCCGGAGAGATTTTAAGGGTAATGCCGGAACTGGATCATTATATTGTTGAAAACCTCAGATCGGCCAGGCGATTCCTTGTAAAGACCGGCATAGCGAAACCTGTCAACCACCTGAATTTTTACGTTCTAAATAAGCATACACCTGAAAGTGAAAAAGGAAGCTTCCTGGAGCCTGCCCTGAGAGGTTGTGATACAGGACTGCTTTCTGAAGCCGGACTTCCCTGTGTAGCAGACCCGGGCGCGGAAATAGTAATGCTGGCACACCAAAAAGGTATTCGCGTAATACCTCTATCAGGTCCATCCTCAATAACTCTTGCCCTTATGGCATCCGGACTGAATGGTCAGAATTTTGCATTTAACGGTTATCTGCCGGTTAAGAAAAAACAGAGAAAAGAAGCCCTGGCTTCACTTGAGAAGTTTTTGCAATTAAATGGACAAACACAGATCTTCATGGAAACCCCCTTCAGGAATATGCAGCTCATGGAAGACATTCTGGGCACATGCAAAGAAGCAACTCACCTTTGCGTGGCATGCGACCTGACACTCCCTTCCGAATATATTGCAACAAAAACAATCGGCCAATGGAAGAAGGAGATGCCATCACTTAACAAGAGGCCTGCAATATTTATAATAGGTACGCCTTACCCAAAAAAATAAAAGCACTTGCAGGTAAATTGAAGTGCTTTTATTG
>PUMT01000208.1 GCA_003551495.1 Bacteroidota bacterium | reverse complement strand
CCCCTGATACAACATGCGACCAGTTGGCGGGAGATTTCTGACTAAATCTGTGTCTGTCCAAAAATCTGCTTTAACTATCCGGTTCCTGAGTTGCACTTACTACCACCCCTGCCTGCACTTATATGGTCATACGTCCGTATTTTTCCAAATAAACGGGTAAAATTTTTTGCCCTCGCAGTCCTCACCTTGCGCCTTTTATTCTGCATCCGGCGGCAGTCATTAAGATCCACAACCAACACCTCCACCCCCGACCCGTTAAGGCCGGGGGTATTATTTGTTAGTGGCTCATAAGTTCTCCGTCAGCAAAAATTATTTTTTTCTCTTTCATGGTTCTGTAATTATATATTTCTAGTAGCATTTCAATATATTGTTCTATGGAGCTCCTTGATTCAATATGTGGACCCATATATTCTAATTTTTTCTTCATGTTATCGTGATCATATTTATTATATTCATATATTTTCTTAAAAGCTTTGGCAAAAAGAACGGTATTATAGGCATCGAAGTATGGCCTGAAATCTATCAGTTTTTTCATAAACTCGCGTGCCCATTCTATGCTTTTTATTTTCCATACACCGTTCTTAAAATCTATTTCTTTTTTTGATTGTGAGGCTTCTTTGTCTAACAATTCAAGCGCCAAGTTAACACTTGTTATGTTGTTTGTATCCATAAACTGTTTTGTTCTGATATATTCTTTTTTCCCAAGACTAACGTACCCATCTAAGAAATCAGATTTTCTCCAGGTTACGTTGATTTTATTTAGTCTTTGCACCTGAGGAAGTCTATATTTCTCGCAAATGATATAATACAACTTTTTGCCAAGCTCTTTAATTGCTGTAAAGCGGTGCTGGCCATCAATTATCTCGTAATGCTCGTTAACAATAATTGGAGATATTAAATACTCCTCCTTCATGCTTTTTTTAAGCCTTTCAACATGTAGCCTATTTATATTCCTGTTACCTTCTACAAGGCTGAACATGTTATAGTTTCTTGTCTGGAAAACATGTAACATTACATCATTTTCTCTTGCCATTTCTGCCGATTGCATGTCTATTCATCTCCTTTTTGTATTCTTTTAATTTTGTTTTCCCGTTCTTTTTGACGCATACAATCCTTACACCTTCCGTAACTACCTTTTAGCTCGCTTTTCCAAAACTCTGATGCCTTTTTCTCTTTATTACATATAGAGCATACCTTCGATTTTTTTGTTTTTAGTACGCATTTATTTTTTTTATCCTTGATACTTTGTATTTCTCTTTTTTTCCTTAATTTATTAGAATATTCTCTTTTGCATGGCTTGCAGTAACTGTGATGCCCATCTGCTCTCCCTCTGTTTTTGGGGAAGCATGCTAATGATTTAGTTTTGCCGCACATTGCACACATTTTATGAGAGATAGTTTTGCCTCCTTATTTTCCCCAGCCCCGATCCAGGTGGACCGGGGCTATATCTTAGAATGGCAGTTCTTCGTTCTCCATAGCTTCCTCGACTTCTTCCGGCGTTACGTCAATGTCATCATCGGTGGATTTCGCCTCGTGTGCCTCCCCGTCTTTGTCAATGTGTACCTCAACATCCGGCCTGGCTTGCAATATGTCGATAACCTTCCTGGCGACCTTATCATATTTTGGATGTGCTAGGTGTGCCATAGTAATTCCAAACTGGTCTTTAAGCCAGTTGTTGATCGAGTCCTCGTCAGCTTGTTTTTTCTCTATTAGGTTATATATCGTTCCCAATAAAGCTTCTGCCTTTTGTTTCTCTTTTTTGCTTAAACCTTGTTTATCCTCATTATTTTCCTGTTTCGGCGTTACGTCCTTGATCTGCTGGCTGTCCGGATCGTAGCCACTTATCTCTTCCGCAGATGTCAGGTTAATATTATACGCCAGCCTTATTACTCTATTAACCGCTCTAGTTCTTGCCATAGCCTTAAGGTCTTTATCGCAACGGCTAATCATCTTATTGCAGTCGTCGGGGCTTGCCTCGCCGTATTCGATGAACGGTTTCCCCTCGGGATTACTCTGCTTCCAAAGTAGTGCCTTGTACTCAAAGTGCCTGTTTCCTTCTGACTGAACTCGTTCAAGCTGTATACTTGCAGGTGGGTCGTCGCTTTCGTGTGCGTTCCTTTTTAAGCCGGAAGCCGTGACGTAGGGCTGGCTTCCTAATATTGTAAGGTCCGAGAAAAAAGGATCTAATCCATATTGAACGCTTATATATGCAAGCTTTTTCTTTTCTTCTTTGTTTAAGTCTTGAGGCCAAAGTCCCTGTTCGTCACCTTTTTTAACTATGCTACTTTGCTTGTCTGCAATCTCTATTGGGTTACTCATTAACAGCAACCTCCTTCCAGGACTCTCTTCTTTTTATTCTGCTTATGTGTGCGGGAGAAACCGGATATATTCTTGCTAGTTCATATATAGATCGTTTATCTATTCTTATCTTTGCAACATCTTTTTTGGTTAACTTTGCCTTGTAATGTTCCTCTCCCCTTACAGCCCTATTTCTTTTAACCATGTCTGCACCATTGTCTTTATATGTCCCCTGATACAGGTGTTCTGGGTTTATACATTTACGGTTGTCACAATGATGCAAAACAAGATTTCCGTCTTTTATTGGCTCAACCTCTTGCTCAAATATATATCTGGGAACAGTTGTTGCCTCGCCATTTCTTTTTATTTTTGGATAGCAGTTAGGTGGTCTGTAGTGACTTACACAATTCCAACAGCCATTACCATCAATAACATACCTAATAGGCTTTGAGAGCCAATGATGTTTGTATTCTTTCTCTTCGTATGTTAATATCTCGGCCATCGTTATACCTCCTTATCGGATTCTTAAACTCTCAGTCTGCTGCACCTCAACCCCCGGAATCTCCTTGCCAGCGTCAAGGTCCTCTAACAACAACTGCTTGTTCGGTGACATTTTCACCCGGAAGTAATTATCCGGGATCAACTTCTCATCCAGTACCCGCACCGACCGCGGATTCTTCGCTTTGTAGATTGTGAACAGGGTGCTTTTAACCTTGCGTATCCCGGCCCGATTTAACTCAGTTCCTGCATATTCCTTAAGCCCTTTAGCCTTTT
>PUMT01000042.1 GCA_003551495.1 Bacteroidota bacterium | reverse complement strand
AGTTCGCTTATATGTTGAGGCACGGCAATTTCGGCAGGTTCCAGTACCTGAACATCGGTATAGTAGTTTACTATACAAGACGACATTAGAAATGCCGTGGCACAAACCGCTAACAGCCTCAACTTATTGCGCATATAATTTTTTGAATGAATCGTCCATGACGATATTTTTCATCAGGTCTGCATGGCTCCGCAAACGGAAATGACCTGTCCACTGATATAACCTGACATATCTGATGCAAGGAAAAGTGCAGTGTTGGCTACATCCTCAGTTGTGCCGCCACGCTTAAGTGGTATCTGTTTTATCCATTCGTTCCTTACATCTTCAGGCAGCCTGGCAGTCATTTCAGTCATTATAAATCCGGGAGCAATGGCATTGCATCGTATATTTCTCGAACCCAGCTCCTTTGCAACCGATTTGGTAAACCCTATAATACCGGCCTTTGATGCCGAATAGTTTGATTGACCGGCATTTCCGCTTACGCCTACAACTGAGCTCATATTTATTATGGATCCGGACTTCTGCTTCAGCATAATAGTCTGGACAGCCCTGGTATAGTTAAAAACCGACTTGAGGTTGACCCTTATCACATCGTCCCACTGTTCTTCGGTCATCCGCATTAGCAGGGTGTCTTTGGTAATACCGGCATTATTTACAAGCACATCAATCCTGCCGAAATCCTTTGCTATCTCCTGCACTGTCTTTGCCGTCTGCTCGAAGTCCGATGCATCCGAAGCATACCCCTTTGCTTTCACTCCCATTCCTGCAAGCTCTTTTTCAAGCTCTTTTGATGCTTCATCCATTACAAGGTCAGTAAAGGCAATATTTGCCCCCTGGCCTGCAAATTCCAATGCAATTCCGCGGCCTATTCCCCTGTTTGCCCCGGTTATTATGGCGGTTTTTCCTTCCAGTATTTTCATTGATAAAAAAGTTTATAGTTAGATAATTAATTATAAATATGCTGTAAGGCAAATACTTTGAAATCAGCTTTTCAATCCCGAAACCGGCCGTATTTCAATTCAACATATTTATTCATTACTTTTTGTGAGTCTTCAGAATCATTTGAATTCGGCCGCACGTCAACCCCCATTCTTGTCAAATAGAAGCCCCTGCAATCTATTTAAGTGCCTCCGAAATTGTTTTGCCGATATCGGCCGGGGATTCAACAACATTTATACCGCATTCTTTCATGATCTCCATTTTTGCTGCTGCTGTGTCACCCTTTCCTCCCACTATGGCTCCGGCATGACCCATACGCCGGCCTTTAGGGGCTGTTTTACCAGCAACGAAACCAACAACCGGCTTGCTGCCGTTATCCTTTATCCATTCTGCAGCATCCGCTTCCATACTTCCCCCAATCTCACCTATCATTATTATACCTTCCGTTTCCGGGTCTTCCATAAACAGCTTTACAGCATCAAGTATGGTGGTTCCGACTATGGGATCTCCTCCGATACCTATACAGGTGGATTGGCCCAGACCACATTTTGTCACCTGGTCAACCGCTTCGTAGGTTAGTGTTCCTGAACGGGATACAATCCCTACAGTCCCCTTTTTGTGGATAAACCCCGGCATTATGCCCACCTTGGCTTCTTCAGGAGTGATTATACCCGGACAGTTGGGGCCAATTAGAACTGAATCCTTTGATTCAAGGTAATGTTTCACCCTGATCATGTCAGATACCGGGATCCCTTCAGTGATGGCCACAATCACCCCGACCCCTGCTTCAGCTGCTTCCATTATGGCATCAGCTGCAAATCCCGGAGGTACGAATATTACAGATGTATCGGCACCAGTTTCCTTCACTGCTTCCGAAACTGTATTGAAAACAGGCCTGTCAAGATGTTTCTGGCCTCCCTTGCCCGGTGTCACACCACCTGCAACGTCAGTACCGTACTCTATCATTTGTCCGGCATGAAAGGACCCTTCACTGCCTGTAAAGCCCTGTACTATGACACGTGATTTACTGTTGACTAGAATGCTCATTTATCATATGAATTTATGGTTGACATTCCAAAAGTACTTTTTTTATGGTTTATTTCAAAACGATTCACTGTTCCCGGATCAATCCCGTGGGGTTTCTGTTCGAAACCGCTTTATTTTACCGTGGTTATTCCGATTGAAGCGATAATTGCCTAATTTTGCCGGATAATTGTATGTTTATGGATACCGGAACAACCATAGTTGCGCCTGCCACTCCACCCGGTGTGAGTGCTATTGCAGTAATCAGGCTCAGCGGGCCTGCTGCAATCGAAATATGCGAAAAGGTGTTTTCCCCTGCCGGAACAGATAAGAAGCTCTCCCTTCAGAAAGCAAACACCGCACATTTCGGGAGGCTGTGCGACGGTGAAGAGATCATTGACGACGTTGTGGTCAGCATCTTCAAAGCTCCCCGGTCATATACCGGGGAGGATATTGCTGAAATTTCATGCCACGGTTCACCATATATCCGGCAGAGGGTGCTTCAGCTTTTCGTAGATCATGGTGCCGTGATGGCCAGGCCCGGGGAGTTTACCAAAAGAGCCTTCCTGAACGGGAAAATGGATTTATTGCAGGCGGAGGCTGTGGCAGACCTGATTGCATCGTCCACCCGTGCATTCCATGATGCTGCAATGAACCAGATGCGCGGAGGTTTTTCAGCGGAACTGAAGGAGCTGCGCAGCAAACTTCTGGAGTTTTCTTCACTTTTGGAACTGGAACTTGACTTCAGTGAAGAGGATGTGGAGTTTGCAGACAGGAAGCAGTTAATGGGACTTCTCGGGGAAATCAGGCAAATGCTTGAAAAACTGACAGAATCATTCTCATTCGGCAATGCGCTCAGAAATGGTATCCCCGTTGTTATTGCAGGCAAGCCCAATGTAGGTAAATCTACCCTCTTAAATGCGCTGCTGAGGGAAGAAAAAGCGCTTGTTTCAGAAATACCCGGAACAACAAGGGATTCTATTGAGGATGTGATACAGCTCGGGGGTGTTGCATTCCGCTTCATTGACACTGCCGGCATAAGGGAAACAACAGAAAAGATCGAGGTTATGGGCATAAAGCGCACCATGGAAAAAATACGCACCGCCTCTGT
>PUMT01000177.1 GCA_003551495.1 Bacteroidota bacterium | reverse complement strand
CGCGGACTGGTAACGGTGACATTTGAAGATTTTGAGAAAAGGGAGGGTATCAGTACAGGTAAAATAATGGCTGAACTGAGCAGTGAACTTGTAGGGAAATATGCTGGAGTGGCTATCAATGTTGAAAAAAATACAACAGGGCCACCTACGGGGCCTCCCATAAGCATTGAGATAAGCGGTGCCGAATTTGAAATGCTGCTCGCCCTCACTGACGAGATCAAAAGCAGAATAGAAGAGTCTGGTATACCCGGAATTGAAGGACTAACAAAAGATCTTGAAACCGACAAGCCTGAGATAAACATAAATATTGACCGCGACAGGGCAAGGCGTTTCGGGGTATCAACCTTTTCCATTGCAGGCACCATACGCACATCACTTTTCGGAAACGAAGTCTCCACTTTCAAGGTTGGTGAAGAGGAGTTCCCCATAATGGTAAGGCTTCAGAGGGATTACAGGAACAATATGGAAACCCTTATGAACCAGAGGGTCACATTCAGAAGTCAGGCAACCGGACAACTTATGCAGGTTCCCATATCAGCCGTAGCTGAAGCTGAATACGGCAAAACTTACGGTTCAATAAACAGGAAAGATCTCAAAAGAGTGATAACACTTACCTCCAATATACTTCCGGGCTACAACCCCACCAGGGTGAACCGGGATATCAGGGAAGTGATCGAAGGAATTGAAATGCCGGCGGGTTACGAGTATGCTTTTACAGGAGAACAGCAGGAGCAGGAAGAGTCAATGGATTTTCTGATCATCGCCCTTCTTGTAGCGGTTGCACTTATTTCACTAATACTCGTTACACAATTCAACTCATTTGTAAAACCCTTCATAATTATCGGCTCAGTCGTTTTCAGCACAGCAGGGGTGTTTTTCGGACTTGCACTGTTCAATATGGAGTTTGTTATCATTATGACAGGGGTCGGAATAATAAGCCTTGCCGGTATTGTTGTAAACAACGCAATTGTACTGATTGACTATACCGACTACCTGCACGAAGCCAAAAGGAAGGAGTCGGGACTGCCTGCCAGCACTCCACTTGACCCCAGAGTTTCCCTTTCGCTTATCAGGAGGGCGGGAAGAACGCGTTTCAGGCCTGTTGTACTGACTGCCATAACCACTATTCTTGGACTGTTACCGCTGGCTACCGGTTTCAATATTAACCTTACAGGACTAATGACTGACCTGAAACCCGGAATATATTTCGGAGGGGATAATGCCGGTTTCTGGAGCCCCATGGCATCGACAGTCATTTTTGGTCTGACCGTTGCAACCTTCCTGACACTGGTTATTGTGCCATGCATGTACCGAATAATAAGCCTTATCAGCAATAAAATGCGAAAGCGGTAAAGTGAAACGGATTAAGTTTATAAAGTATCTATCTCCCCGCTTATGTTTATTGAAACGGGTATTCCGTCAATTTCCGGGGGGATGGTTTTTACCAGGGTATCATCTTCCCTTGCAAGTAATATAATAATTGCGGGAGAGCCCTTTTTTGTACGTCCCAACCCCACCGATACAATATTTTTATCAGACAGCCATTTCTCCCTGTATTTTTCGACTATCCTGCCTGCCTTTTTAAAAGATTCATCCATCTATAACAAAGTAATATCCATTTTACCGAAAACATTCTGAATCCTGTTGAATATGGTGGTGTTGACACTGCCGGCAAAAAGGAGTCCCACAACCTCATTCTCACTGTTCAGAACCACCGAGCCGCTGTCGCCGCCCTGACTCATTGCTCCTGCAATAAGCTGGTCGGTAAAAAGGGCTGTCCTGCCTGCCCCAAAACCGCCCCTGACGGTAGCATGCACCTGTTCAATTACACCATTGGTCAGTCCGGTAGTACGCCCGCTCTTTTTCACCTCCATACCAAGCTCCCCTTCTGCAACACCCGAAGGGGTGCCAATCTGCAATATCTCATTTACAACATCACTCCCATCAACCGGTTCGGCTATGGCGCAATCGACAAGGTTTTCCATATGACTTATATCCACTGCAAAAAGACGCATACCACTTCCCACAGTCCTTGCCAGGAAGTTGAAAAATCCGCTGATTCCCCTTGCCAAAAAGCATCCCCCGCTTTGGTTTTCAAAGCGGATTGGCACGAATTCGGACAATTTTGCAATGGTGTCGTCAGTAACTTTTCCACCGTCAAACGGACCGGGCTGAAGGATAATATCCCCCTTTTCAGCATTGTTAGAATTGGCCAGCACATGGTTGTTGGAAAGGATAAATATTTTTTCATCCCTCTTTACAAGGCACCCCAGGGTGCCGGCTGTAATGTTGAAATGGCCTGTACTTACCCCACCCGGGGCGGGGCGGAATCTTCCTGTAGGTGGCTTCAGGACGTGAATAGGCCCGGTAGGATGTACATCTGTGGGGATCCCCTCAACAGAGGGAGGCACAAGCTCCCTTTTGCTGAGACCGGCTGCCGCCACCTTCGTTTCAACCGAACATATTATGCAAAGATCACCTGTTACCTTTCCGCCGGTTCTTTTGTAGCCAATACCTGTTGCCACAACATTGGGCTTTGACATGAGCATATGGTTCACCCCGGCCAGTGTTTCCCTTGTATGGCTGATTGAATTTTCCATAATTTTAAGGATTAATTATCAGTAAGTAAGGATCTGACTTTTTTTCAAAGATTAACCATACACCCCCGGCGCAGTATTCGTTTTCTGGCATCTTCTTTCAATTCCCCCTGAATTAAAGGGGTTAGCGCCTGTTTCACCAATACCCTGCCTTGTCAACTTCTCTTTCCGGCTATAAATTTCCCCGGATAAAAGCATTTTATCACCGGTGGCTTGCCTGATCAACTTCTCTTTCCGGCTATCCACTCCCTTGCATTCACAAAAGCTGTCAGCCATGGCGTTACTTCATCCATTGGACGCTCTGAGGGATATATTGCCCAGTTCCACGGATAGAGCGAACGTTCCAGGTGAGGCATCATGACCAGGTGCCTGCCGTTTGGACTGCAAATGGCGGCTGCGGCAAAACGGGAGCCGTTAGGATTGCCGGGATACTCTTCGTAAGTGTATTTCATCGGGATATTGTAATCGCTTTCTTCACCGGGAAGATTGAACTTCCCTTCCCCGTGTGCTATCCAGATACCCAGTCTGCTGTAAGCCAGGGAACCAAGCATAACTGAATTGTTTTCAGGTATGTCAACATTGATGAAGGCCGATTCGAACTTGTGCGAATCATTGAACTCCATCCGGGGGTGGTTATCGCCATATTCACCGACAAGTCCCAGTTCCACCATTAGCTGGCAGCCGTTGCAGACACCCAGACTGAGCGTATCGTTTCTGGCATAGAACCTGTCAATTGCTCTCTTTGCCTTTTCGTTATAAAGGAAAGCCCCTGCCCACCCTTTTGCCGAACCGAGCACATCACTGTTTGAGAACCCTCCCACAAAAACGATCATATTGACATCCTCAAGTGTTTCCCTCCCGCTTATAAGGTCAGTCATATGCACATCCTTTACATCCATTCCTGCAAGGTGCATTATCCAGGCCATCTCCCTGTCGCCGTTCACCCCTTTCTCCCTTATTATGGCAGCTTTAATGCCTGTCTTTCCCCTGCGGCCGGGATCAATACCGTACTGATCCATCCTTCCTGAAAATTCGAACGGAAACCTGAAGGAGAGAACCTGGCTGCCGTAATTGCGAAACCTTTCAAGTGCAAGCTGTTCACCCGACTGCCTCGTGTCAAGAAGGTATGAAGAACGGAACCATACATCCCTCAGCTTGTCAATATCAAATGAGTATTCCTGCTCCAGGCTCACATGTTTGAGTGTGAATTCCCTTTTATTATTATAATTCGCAATGACTTTTGCATCAACACCCTTCCCTGAAAGAGCGGCAGCAACCTTTTCACCTTCCTCCACCTGAAGGAGGACAGCGGGCTTTTCACTGAAAAGTATATGAACCGGGTCGTCATCAAACACTGAAAGATCGACATACATTCCATCATGCCTGCCTGCAAAGCACATCTCCAGCAATGCAGTTGCCAGTCCGCCACCCGACACATCATGCCCTGCAAGCACCTCCCCTTTTTCTATCAGCTCCTGCACCGCACCGAAAGCTTTTGCAAAACAGGCGGTGTCCCTGACTGTAGGGCATTCTTTGCCGACAAAGTTGAGGGACTGCGCAAAGCTACTTCCGCCAAGATGGAATTCGTCTCCTGAAAAATCGACGTAAACAACCGAGCTTCCGGGGATATTCTTCAGGTTGGTGGTAACTTTTTTCCTTATATCAGTTACTTCTGCAGCAGCAGATACAATTACCGTCCCGGGTGCGAAAACCACCGAGCCGTCCTTATACTTTTGGGTCATAGAAAGGGAATCCTTTCCAGTTGGGATATTTATCCCAAGTGCTTTTGAAAAGTCCGATGCCGACTCAACTGCACGGTAAAGTCGGCTGTCCTCACCTTTGTGGCGTGTAGCCCACATCCAGTTGGCGCTCAGGGAGACTCCCCTTAGTCCGTCCTGTAACGGAGCCCAAAGAATATTGGTAAGCGCCTCTGCAATTGCAAGCACAGAGCCTTTGGCCGGGTCAATCAATGCCGGTACGGGGGCGTGTCCTATCGCCGTTGCCACCCCCCTGATGCCTCCGTAATCGATTGCCATAACCGCCATATTGTTGAGCGGCAGTTGTATCTCCCCTGCTGTCTGCTGCATAGCCACCCTGCCGGTTACACTGCGGTCAACCTTGTTCGTCAGCCAGTCCTTGCATGCCACAGCTTCCATCTGCAGTAGCGAAACAAGGTATTCCCTGAAGCGTTTGGGGTCGAATTGCAGCTCTTCAAAATCATTTTCAACAGTAACATCTTCCATTACTGTCTGCGGAGGCTTGCCGAAGAGCCACTCCAGCCTGAGATCGACCGGTCTTATCTTTTTTACTGTGTCTTCAAAAACAAAATTTTTGTCGCCGGTTACCTCACCGATATCGTACATCGGAGCCCGCTCCCTTTCAGCAACTTTTTTAAGGAAGATTGCATCAGAGGGTTTGATCACAAGTCCCATTCGCTCCTGCGACTCGTTTCCGGCTATCTCCCTTGCCGACAATGTGGGGTCGCCCACCGGCAGCTTGTCCATTTCTATCCTCCCGCCGGTTTCTTCAACCAGTTCCGAGAGGCAGTTCAGGTGGCCTCCGGCACCATGGTCGTGTATCGATACAATTGGATTGTTATCCGACTCCATCATGGCGCGGATGGCATTGCTCACCCTTTTCTGCATTTCCGGATTGGAACGCTGTACGGCGTTCAGCTCAATAAGGTTGTCATATTCGCCGGTAGCAACCGATGAAACTGCACTCCCGCCCATGCCTATACGGTAGTTGTCGCCTCCCATCATTATGATCCTGTCACCCTGGGAAGGTACATCCTTTAAGCTCTCTTTTTTCTTTCCGTAGCCAATACCACCGGCAAGCATTATCACCTTGTCGTACCCGTAGGTGCGACCCTTTTCTGAATGTTCGAATGTAAGAACACTCCCGCAGACGAGGGGCTGGCCGTATTTGTTGCCGAAGTCGCTTGCACCGTTGGAAGCTTTAACGAGTATATCCTCAGGTGTACGGTACAGCCATTCCCTTGGCAGAACAGCATTCTCCCACTGCCTGCCCTCTTCAGTCCTGGCATAGGGGGTCATGTAAACGGCTGTACCCGCCAGTGGCACCGCCCCCTTGCCTCCTGCCAGGCGGTCGCGTATCTCTCCCCCCGTTCCCGTTGCAGCACCGTTAAAAGGCTCAACAGTGGTAGGGAAGTTGTGTGTTTCGGCTTTCAGGGAAATTACGGTTTCCACATCCTTTACCACAAACCACCCGGCCTCATCCTGCCTTTCGGGCGCAAACTGTTGTGCAACCGGTCCCTTCAAAAAGGCACAATTATCCTTGTAAGCTGAAACAACCCTGTTGGGATTGGTTTTGGTGGTTTGTTTAATAAGCTGAAAAAGCGAGTGGGGCATCTCATTGCCGTCAATTATAAAGCGTCCGTTGAATATCTTGTGCCTGCAATGTTCGGAGTTGATCTGTGAAAAACCGAATATTTCCGTATCGGTAAGCTGTCTTCCTACCTGCCTGCTCACATCCTCAAGGTATTTTATCTCCTCCGGACTGAGTGCAAGTCCTTCCTGCCTGTTGTAAGCCTCTATATCCTCTATAAGCAAAACCGGATCCGGTTCCCTTTCAATTTTAAATATCTCCTGGTTAAGGTTGTAGTAGAGATTCTGAAGCATCGGATCGTATTGCGGATCATCGCCTGCAGGGAAGAATTCCTCAATGCGGCTTATTCCGGTAATTCCCATGTTCTGTGTGATCTCAACTGCATTGGTGCTCCAGGGGGTGACCATCTCGCGGCGTGGTCCTGCAAATGTACCTTCTACCACAGGGGCATCAAGGTAAACAGCACCGGCAAACAACCATGTAAGCTTGCTTATATCTGTTTCCTGAATTTTTTTGGTTGATTCGACTGCATATACCCTGCCGGATTCGTTACGGAAAAATGATATCATCTTTTATATCTGTTTGGGAAAGAATAGAAACATTTTCTGATGCGAAATTATAAAAAAAGGAGAATACCCGGAAGATAAAATCCTCCCTGAAATATTTTAATTATTCACAGGGAGGATCTGGTCAGATATTGAAACCGGGAATCCCTTTATTCGTAGCGGAGCGACTCAACAGGATTCCTGCGGGCTATATTCCAGGTTTTCCCGATTGTGATAACTGTTTGCAGGACAAGCACGATGGCTACACCCAGCAAAAAAAGCCACCATCTCTGCGGGGCCTTTACAGCATAATCCTGCAGCCATCTGTCAAGAAGGAAGTAGCTTACCGGAATGGCGATTACCGAGGCTAAAGCAACCCATTTCAGGGAATTGTAGTAAAGCACGGCCACCATTTGTATTGTTGATCCGCCAAGAGCCTTACGGATGCCTATCTCCTTGGTGCGCCTTGAAATACTGTTGGAGACCAGCATGAATATACCCATCATCACTATTAAAACCGCTATTACTGCCCCCACCCTGATGATCTTGCCAAACCTCTCCTCGGAAGCATAGAAGCTCCTGTAAATGTCTGCTGTGTTCCTTGAACTTAAAATATAACCCTCATCAAATGATTTGAGGGTGTGCTCTATTTTTTCCATTGCAACAGGATAGTCGGCGTTATCATCAAGCCTTACAAGTATGTTGTTAATATTCTCATTATATGCAGTAAGTACGAGTGGCTGGATAGCATTTGCAGCAGATGAGTAGTGGAAATCCCTGACCACACCGACAACTTCCATAGGTTCCTGGAACATCACCACCTGCCTGCCCACGGCCGAAGTGAGTCCGAGCATTCTTTCGGCCGCCTCGTTCAGTATTACATTTTGCCTGTCAGTTGCCAGTTCAGGATCAAAAAAACGTCCCTCCTTCAGTTCCAGTTCCAGTAAGCTGCACAAACCAGGCTGAATACGGTATTCATTGATAGTTTGAATGTTATCGGATGGGCTTTCAGCCAGTCTGATCCCCTGTCCGCTGCCTCCACCGCCAATGGTATGTCCCGATGCTGCAACGCCTGACACTTCAGGAATATTGAGCAACTCTTCTCTTATCTCAGGATACTGCCTCTTCATGTTATCATTCAAATTGAAAATATTGACAACTCCCCCGGTATTTAACCCCGGCGGAAGGTTTTGCAGGTAGTTTACCTGGTTGGTAATGCCGAAAAGGTATGTGAGAAGAACAAGGGTAACTACAAGCTGCAGTCCCCCGGCCAGGTTCACAACTACTCTTTTACGTCCCACCTTACCGCTATAGGATTTCAGGATTGCAACAGGCTTGAGCCGGCTGAGGTAGAAGGCCGGATAACTCCCTGAAAGTAAAATTGTCAGAATAAATATCCCGGCCAGTGAAGAGATCAGCAGCGGCGACAGGAAAAGGTCACCGGGAAAACTGCGCCTCATAAGATCGCCGAACTGGGGCAAAAAGAGCTCGGCCAGCACCAGTCCGATCACAAACGAGATGGCCACTATGAACGTTGTTTCGGCAAAGAACTGTCTGACTATATCTCCCTCCCCCGCACCATTAACTTTTCTGATACCTATCTCCCTGGCCCGCTGTTCCCCTTCGATTACAAACAGGTTGACAAAATTTGTAAGCGCCAGGAACATTACAAGAACAGCAATGGCTCCAACAAGAATTACAGTACTGAAACTTCCGGGCTGACCAAGGTCATATGAAGCTGATGAAAAGAGATGCAGCCTGGTGAGTGGCTCAATCTCAGATGAAAAATCAGAACCATGAAACATGCTGAACCTCTCCTTAAGTGTTTCGTTGTTTGCCTTGGAAATTGCATCAACTGTTGTTTTGGGATCTGCATTTTCATCAAAGAGATAGTATGTGAAAAACTCAAGACCCCCAAGCTGGTGCATAAAAAGGAGGGAATTCATGGGTAAAAGCAGGTCAAAGGAAAAGTGTGTGTTCTCAGGCACATCATCCGTAACAGCCGATACCATGTAGCTTCTGTTTTCAATCTCCACTATCTGGCCCACCGCCGGTTTATCTCCGAATATCTTGTGGGCCAAATCTCTGGTCAAAACCACCGAACCCGGGTCATTAAGCGCATTTTGATAAGAACCCTCAATAATTTTGAGATCAAAAACATTGAAGAAGGTCGAATCAACGTATAAAGGAGTGTTGTGAGCATACCTTACATTATCATATAAAATCTCGACTCTCCAGTATCTGTATATCTGGACGGATGTTTCAATGCCCGGTACATTTTGAGGTATTTCAGTGAAAGACGAACGTAAATTTATAGGGTGAACCACCTCACTGCTTCCATCCTTCCATATTGTATGGAGGCGGTAAATGTCGCCTGACCTGGAAAAATGGCGGTCATAGCTCCATTCATTCATAATGAAAGCTACCAGCAGGATCGTTATTGCAAGTCCTATTGATAGCCCTATAATATTAATTGCAAGGGTTGCCTTATTTTTCCCTGCCAGTTGATAAAGTTTCTTGATCTTTCTAATCATGATTTAAAGAAAAAAGGATTAATTAAAATACCGTCTGTACCGTTATATCAAAGAATCGATATGATAAAACGGAAAATATTTACCGTATGTCAGGCCTTTAAAAATCACTGGTTTTGATCAATACTTATTGCCGGTTTTAGCCGCCGGGCAGCATCATGCCTAAATTAGCCGTTCATTTATTATGCCAAACAACGCATCTGCTTATATATGTATGATTTGCATTTATTTAAAAAATCCTGTGCTCAATTTATTGTCCGGTATTGAAACAGGCATTGTCCGTTTGCGTACATTTTCAGCCTGGCCTCATAAGGCAACCAGATTGAGAGGAAGGTATGATGTTTATAAATCTTTTTTTCCGGGAAAATTCAGCTCTTCATCCAAACTCTTTTATTTTCCGCCTTTTATTTTTAAATTGTGGTAATGTTAATTCCACATTGACTTTTGATCTTTTGTTGAACTTAAAATACTTAAAATTATGTCATTTAAACTTCCGGAACTACCTTACGGGCAGAAAGACCTTGAACCCGTCATATCCGCAAAAACAATCGAGTTTCACTACGGAAAGCATCACCAGACCTATGTGAACAAACTCAACGATCTTGTTAAGGGAACAAAGTTCGATGGAGCATCACTTGAAAAGATAATTAAAGAAGCGGAAGGGGGTGTTTTCAACAACGGTGCGCAGGTGTGGAACCACACTTTTTATTTTACCTCTTTTTCACCTTCCGGTGGAGGAGAACCGGAAGGCGATCTTGGCCATGCAATTGAAAGGGAGTTTGGTTCTTTTGACAAATTCAAGGAAGAATTTCAAAAGGCCGGGGCTACCCTTTTCGGATCAGGATGGGTGTGGCTGGTAAAGGATGACAAAGGGGGACTGGATATTGTACAGGAGTCAAATGCAGGCAATCCCCTGAGGAAAGGGCTTACTCCCATACTGACCATGGATGTGTGGGAACATGCATACTACCTGGATTACCAGAACAGAAGGCCGGACCATCTTGAAGCGCTCTGGAAAATAATTGACTGGAAAAAGGTAGGCGAAAGATTCTGAAAACATTATGAATAAAAAAATCAATGCCGCCCGGGAAAACCCCGGCGGCATTGAAACATTGGCATTCCCGCATGCAAACTGCTGCATACTCTCTTAAAACCACATATCAGGCTTTTTTAAGCCTTTCTGCTACTGCATCCCAGTTTATCACATTCCAGAATGCGGATATATAATCACCTCTCCGGTTCTGATATTTCAAATAATAGGCATGCTCCCAAACATCTATTCCTAGTATTGGTTTACCCCTTTCGTCAGCAACATCCATCAGGGGATTATCCTGGTTGGGTGTAGATGTGACCTTCAGTTTGCCATTTTGCACAATCAACCAGGCCCAGCCTGAACCGAAACGGGTTGCTGCTGCATTTGAAAAGAGCTCCCTGAACTTATCAAATGAACCAAAATTTGAATTTATGGCCGTAAGAAGTTCGCCGGTTGGTTGTCCCCCACCCCGGGGTGACATAATATTCCAGAACAGGTCATGGTTATAATGTCCGCCACCGTTATTCCGGATTGCAACCGGACGGGTCGAAATATTTTTCATCAGATCTTCAAGGGACTTGCCACCACCTGGAGCTTCCTTCAATGCATTATTAAGGTTGTTGACATACCCGGCATGGTGCCGGCTGTGGTGTATCTCCATTGTGCGTGCATCTATGTGCGGTTCTAGTGCATCATAGGAATATGGAAGATCAGATAGATTGAAATTTTGATTATTGCTGTTATCCATAACTGAATTGCTTTTTAGTGTCTCTTTGGCAAGGAAGGGTGCTGCAAATAATCCTCCCATTCCCAAAAGACCGGTTTTTAAAAAAGTTCGTTTATCCATGATAATATATTTGCGTTTATTTAGTCTAATTCTAATTTGTTAAACAAATTATATTTTTTTTTGTTCAAAATATTTTTTTATCTGAAAAAAACCAGATGGTATCACTTCAGCAGAGGGGTTGGCAGGTATCAAAAAGTACTCCTGCCGGAAAAGACGTACCCAATTCTATATGAGAATACAGATAAGAGAAGAAAAAGATTTAAACCAGTGTCACATCAATCGTGAATTGACGGATATAAACGATGCAGCTTTAAACTTGCCTGCAAGTTAAAACGAGTTGACGGTTATGGGCATGTGCATGGAGATGTTCTACATTAAAGCAATCCGCACTCCAAGTATAATAGTCAGGAAATCTGATGTATAATCATCTACCCGGCTGTCAAATATTGAATTGTATTTCACCCCCAGGTCAAAATACATATCACCCCACACACGATACAGCAATCCCGCTCCTACGCCATATCCGAAGTCATCATAATTGGTTTCAATATCAAATCCTTCAGATGTGAGGAAATGCAGTCCCCCCTCCAATGTTGCATAAGGTATATAATCTCCCACGGGGATATAATACCGTAAACCAATGAGGATTGGTGTTGAAGCAAGGGTTACATCATCTTCCTCAACATCTGCGTTCCATTTTAAGAACCCCGAAGTAAACGAAAGCTCAAAACGTGGGGAAATCTCGAAAAAAAGGGAACCTGTACCTGCGTATCCCAACTTGTAAAATTCATCAAAATCACCTCTTGGCAAAGCCATACCCCCCTGGAGGCTTATTCCGATATTACCCTGGCCCGATGCAAGTAAAGGTAAAAAGAGAAGTATGATCAGCACGGTTAAAATTCTTTTCATAATATCACTATTTGATTGATATTTTGCAGATTACTTCATTCAGGACAGAAATACACTGAAGTTGCTAATCAGGTAAAATCTTCTACCCATTACAACTATAACAGCAAATCAAGGTAATGAAAAAAATATTCCCGTTCAACTTTTATTATAAAAAGTCTTCATCAGGCTCAAGATGGGGATACCTGTAATCGTCAGGCGGAAGGAAAGATTCTTTGATAGTCCGGGGTGAAACCCATCTTTGAAGATTCATAACCGAGCCCGCCTTATCATTTGTCCCTGAAGCCCTGGCACCACCAAAGGGCTGGTGTCCAACTACCGATCCCGTAGGCTTGTCGTTTATGTAAAAATTGCCGGCAGCATTAACAAGTTTTGCAGATGCCAGATTGATTGCGTGCCTCTCACGGGCAAATACCGCTCCGGTTAAGCCATATATGGAAGTGCGGTCAATCATATCAAGTGTTTCTTCAAATTTACTGTCTTCAAATACGTATATTGTGAGTATCGGGCCAAACAACTCGTGAATCATGGTAAAGTAACATGGATCGGATGTTTCAAGGACAGTAGGTTCAATGAAATAGCCTTTCGACTTGTCATAATTACCTCCTGCCAGGATAGTGACCTCTTTGCTTTTTTTTACCTTTTCTATTACAACCGACAGCTTGTCAAATGCTCTTTCATCTATCACTGCCGTTATGAAGTTGCTGAAATCTTCAGGACCTCCCATCCTGAAACTGTTTATCTGCGCAAGCATTAGTTTTTTAACCTCCGGCCAAACCGATTCAGAAATATACGCCCTGGATGCGGCGGAACATTTCTGTCCCTGAAACTCAAATGCACCACGCGACAATGCGGTGGCAACATGGGAGGGCTTTGCCGATGCATGGGCAAGAACAAAGTCTTTTCCCCCGGTTTCCCCTACAATTCTTGGATATGAACGGTATTTACCAATATTGTTGCCAGTTGTTCTCCATATCTCCCTGAAGACCTCTGTTGAACCTGTGAAATGGACACCAGCAAACTCGTGATGTGAAAAAACCACATCGGAAGCAACCTGACCATCGGTATAAACAAGGTTTATCACACCATCGGGTAAACCGGCTTCCCTGAGCGCTTCCATAATAACCCATGCGGAATAGATCTGAGTTCTTGAGGGTTTCCAGACTACTACATTCCCCATCATTGCAGGAGCAGTAGGGAGATTGGCTGCTATTGCAGTAAAATTAAAAGGGGTGATTGCAAAGACAAATCCTTCAAGAGGCCTCTGTTCAAGCCTGTTCCATGCCTCAGGGGTTGATTTGGGCTGAATGAGAGAAATCTCAGTCATATACTGCACATTGTACCTTAAGAAATCTACCAGTTCGCAAACAGCATCTATTTCGGACTGGTACACTGTTTTGGATTGCCCGAGCATCGTTGCAGCGTTAATGCGCGCCCTCCAGGGTCCGGCTATCAGCGCTGCTGCCTTCAGGAAAATTGCAGCCCTCTCCCTCCATGGCATGGAAGCCCAGCTTTTACGCGCCTTCAGAGCTGAGCTGATCGCTTTTTCAACATGGGTGGCATCACCCTTATGGTAATGGGCAAGTATATGACCATGATCATGAGGGGGAGTTATAGTAACAAAGGTTTTTGTTCTTATCTCATGACCTCCGATAAACATCGGGATATCAGCCTTTTCCGATCTGAGTCTTTGTATCTCCGCTGCCAGCTCTTTTCTTTCAGGTGTGCCCGGTGCATAGGAAAGAGGTTCCTCATTAACAGCCTCGGGAACTGTATAAAGATTTTGTTTCATATCTCACCGTATTTTTAAAACTGAATTGTTGTTAAATGTGCATATTTATCAACAATTTAATGCATTAAAATGTTCGGTGATCTCAGGAAGGAGCAGTACCGGACATCCTCCTCCTGAGTTCCCTGTACTCCTCCCAGTCAAATTTCTCCAGAAAATCAACCGCTTTCCTTGCCCCTGCCAGGAAAAGATCAACCTGCCTGTCAACCGGCATGCTGAAATCCAACCAGTTAAAATCCTTGTCAGCATCCACATAACAGATAAGCCTGTTATAATCAGGATTTCTTACAAGGAAATCGTAATCGTGAAGTTGCCTCATAGTACCGATCAATGCTCCGGCT
>PUMT01000274.1 GCA_003551495.1 Bacteroidota bacterium | reverse complement strand
TATCATCCGGATTAAAGAAGATGGAGACCAGATATTCGCTTTCACCGGAGGAAACAGATTTCCTGTAAAATTTTTTGAAGACGGGTTTTTTTCATTCCGTGAAGGCTTTTTCTTAAAAGCAGAAACTGTCGGACAGGAAAAGATTCTTTTCAGTCTGGAAGAAAGAGATATTTTTCCAATTGGCAGGCATAGCGAAATTGATGAATATCAGGTACCTGAAAGTTGGGAGAAAGCTAAAGGTAGTTATTACGTTATTGATCCCTGTGAAAAGGGTTCGTTTGTATATTATGAAAGATTAAATGTTTCAATCCGTAGCAATCAATTGTACCTGGGAATGCTCCCGGAAAAGATCATTAGGGATATTTACGGTATAAGAAGTGAAATGAATATCTTGCTTAAGCCGGTTGATGAAAAAACCGCAATTATGCAGGGTTTCGGCAGGTACCTTGCAGAGCCTGTTTTTCTTGACCTGAAAAACGGGACAATTGGATTTTCCGGACTTACTTTTGCCAGACCTTAGAAACTGTAAGGGAATTAATTTATTTCACCTGTTTTTCTTACCGGTGAAGTTTTTTGCAGCGGTTAAAAAGTTTTCAATTGATTTTTTGATGTTTTTTAAACTTGCGTTGCATGATAAAAGGTATTCATCGCCTTCGGCGGTCAGGGAGTAAACTTTCCTGGCAGGTCCGGAACCACCGGTTTCAAGTCGCGATTTCACCAGGCCTTCTTCCTCCATTCGCCTGAGATGCCGGTAGACTGAGCCGGGATCCGGTAGAGTCATCAAAAAGTCAAGATCGTTCAATTTTTCCATTATCTCATATCCGTGGGAAGGCTTTTCCCTAAGCAACATGAGAAGGGAAGGAATTATCAGTCCTTCAAGCCTCGGGCCGTATTCTTCACAACTGCAAACAATACGGCCATGGCATTCTTTTTCGTTTGAATCACACATGCTGTTTTCTTACTGTTTGTTTATAATAAAGGAAAAAGGAAACGCCTTTTTCAGAAATTTTACAAAGGCGCTCCTGTCCTTTGGCATGAAAGCACAGGAGGTGGCTTCCCTTTCTTCAAAATGGCAAAAGAGAAGACCAGCCTCCTTTTAATTATTCGTATCAGAAATACTTCACCCTTATTGAAATGAAGGTATGAGAGTCGAATCTTTTTAAAAAAGAGTAGCTTTCGAAAAAAATTACAATTCGTTAAGGCGCTCCTGAACCCCTTCTTGCTCTTTCCTAAGCTGTTCCAGATAGTTTTCCAGCATCTCTTTTTCCTCCTCCTTCGTCAGGAAGCTCCTTTGAAATCCAGAATTGCAGCAGCATTGAGATGACGAATGTCCGCTTTGTACATTATGACAGCAACACATAAAACCTCCGTTTTTTAGGTTAGTAATAAAAATTTGTCACTATTGACATAGTGGCAATAGTGCAAATATAACAATAATACAAAGAACTTTCAAAAAATTCTTCTGAATCCACGGATTTTTCAGGCCACTTATGCGGCTTTAACAACGTGAATAACAGAGGTTAAAACATAACAGGTGTGCCGGTACCTGTCTGGATTAACTTTGGAAGTGGATAGTCACATGTTTAGACAATTTTATTCAAGATATACGGCATTTTATGAAAATTATTTATCTTGTCTTAGTTATTATTATAAAATGAAAAATCCTATTTCCTTTTTTTTCACGTAACACTAAAAATTATTGAGGAGCAGCAACTGATTCATTATTTATTGTTGGTCAATGCTCTCTCATTATGGAGGATAAAAAAATGAAAAATGCTAAAAAGAGGTTTTTAATCCTGACGGCTTTGATTATTTGCGCCTTAACTGCTCCGTTATTAGCACAGGAGGTAACTGAACACCCTTTGATAAAGCCATTCCCCGGTTCTGTGTTCGACCCGGGACGTTCGGAACAACTCAATTTTAGTGAGTATGAATTCAGGACCGGAACACCACCAAGGGACTACACCAATCATGCTGTAAGAGGCGAATACCGTAGCCTGCGCTATAGGCTTTATAATGAAGACGGGTCGCCGAACACTACTGTGTCACAGGTTGAGTACTTCGAGAATTTCAAGAAAGCCGCGCTTGAAAGGGGGGGCACTATAAAGTGGGAGGACCGGGTTTATGGACTGGTTTTTACCATCCCACGGGAGGACGGGGGCATTACATGGTGCAGGGTTCAGACACCGGTAAGCGCCCAGATAGCGACCCTGTACATTATTGACGAGCAACCGCTGGTCACAATACTTGAGTTTACCCCAGCCGAAATGATGGCGGCTCTCAATGCTGACGGCAGTATAGCTCTATATGGCATACTATTCGACTTTGACAGGGCAACGTTGCAGCAGGGATCAAACAAGCAACTGCAGGATGTTGTGACACTGCTGGCCTCAAACCCTGAATTGAGGCTGGAGATCCAGGGCCATACCGACAGCGACGGCAGTGCTGATTATAACCTGCAGCTTTCACAGCGACGTGCAGAATCGGTACGCCAGTACCTTCTTCTATTTGGTGTCGATCCCGCAAGGCTCCAGGCAAAGGGTTATGGTGAGGCCATGCCGGTGGCACCAAATGACAGCGACGAAAACAAGGCAAAGAACAGAAGGGTGGAGCTTGTAAAACTCTGATTTTAAAAGGCACTTTTCCTTAAGAGCAAGGTTGTTTATGATTGAAATAATAATAAACAATTATCTATCGGTATCTGCATACCGGTATACTATTACATCATAGATACATTATGAATTCAAGCTTAGCCTGAGAGATGAAATTTACCGGCCTTTAAATGCGAACCAGTCCAGAAAGATATTTAATTTCTATACCCGGGTTACAGTCAGTTTTTAAAACTCCTTACATTATAAGAATGCTTTTTATTCAAAATTAATTTCTGTTAAATCAGGATCAACTTTAATGAACATGGGGCATATTACTGCTACTGACCACTATTAAACCGTAATGCTGGAAACTCCGGAAATTATCTCATCTGTTTGTTTATGTAAAATATTTGAAGCCTCGTCATGGTTCAACAACTAACTATCCTTTAGAGATTACCGGAACTGTACCTGACGATAACTGGCGTGGAGAAACCACTTTCAGAGGTTGTCCTTATGAAG
>PUMT01000083.1 GCA_003551495.1 Bacteroidota bacterium | reverse complement strand
GTGCACCGGCCATTGGTGACATTTCCTCAGCGTCAATAATAACACCTGTTACGGCAACCTGTTCTTCCTGGCGGCCTTCGCCGGTTCCGCGTTGCTCTCCCCTCTGCTGTGAAAAGAGGGCAACTGATGATATTATGAATATCAAAAATGATAATTTCAGCTTCATTTTTTTAAAATTATTAAAGAAATAGTATTAGGTTGGTTTTGCAATTCAGGATTGCTTTTGAACCTTTGATATCAATATGTGAAAAAGGTTTAACCCCTGTTTAATTTTTAAGAATTTTTAACCAAAGGTTTGGAAGGAGAGTACCCGGGGCGGGACTTGAACCCGCACGGCCGCAATGGCCACAGGATTTTAAGTCCTGCGTGTCTACCAGTTCCACCACCCGGGCGTAATGAAGAGAAAAACTATTGCAAAAAAATTCCCGATTATATCCCCTTGCAACGGAGTTTATCGGGAAAGTGAGCGGGAAACGGGACTTGAACCCGCGACCCCGACCTTGGCAAGGTCGTGCTCTACCAACTGAGCTATTCCCGCAATTCAGTTTTGCAAATTTATTTAAATATTTTTTTTAATCAAAAAATAACAGGGTTTTTATAAAGCAGTAACGGGCACCATGTATTATTTTGCCTCTATGCCGTAACATACAGGTTCCGGAATTCTGAACAGGTAAAAATCGTTTATCTGGCAGTGCGTCAGGCTATTTACAGCCTGACGCCTCCTTCATATTCCAAAATTTCGCTGCTCCGCCTTTTAGAGTCCGGAAAGTTTTTTTATTTCGTTTAGCTTGTTCAGCGCCTCTACCGGCGTCAGATTGTCAATATCAAGGGTCTTTATCTGGTCGCGTATCTGCTTCAGCACGGGGTCGTCAAGTTTAAAAAAGCTCAGTTGCAATCCCTCCCTTTTTTCCCCGAGGTCTGCAACAGGCTTGGAAAGTGAATGGCTGCCGTGCGACTGCTCCAGTTCTTTCATTATTTTACCTGCCCTTGTTACCACACTTTTCGGCATTCCGGCCATGCGTGCAACGTGAATGCCGAAGCTGTGTTCACTTCCCCCTCTTTTGAGTTTTCTGAGAAAGATAACTTTGTTGTCTATTTCCTTTACCGTAACGTTATAGTTTTTAATTCTTGAAAATGAATTCTCCATTTCATTGAGCTCATGGTAATGCGTTGCGAACAGTGTTTTTGCCTTCCCGGCAGGATGTTCGTGTATATATTCCGCCATTGCCCATGCAATGGAAATACCGTCGTAGGTGCTGGTTCCCCTTCCGATCTCATCAAGCAGCACCAGACTCCTTGGTGAAAGATTGTTCAGGATGCTGGCCGCCTCATTCATCTCTACCATAAAAGTGGACTCCCCCAGAGAAATATTGTCTGAAGCTCCCACGCGGGTGAAAATTTTATCAACATACCCTATTTCGGCTTTTTCCGCCGGCACAAATGAACCTGACTGGGCCATGATCACTATAAGGGCAGTCTGCCTCAGTAGTGCTGATTTGCCCGACATATTCGGCCCGGTAAGGACTATTATCTGCTGCTCCCTGCTGTCGAGGTAAACATCATTGGCTACATACTCTTCTTCAGGAGGAAGTTGTGCTTCAATTACAGGATGCCTCCCCTTACTAATATCAATACTGTCACTATCAGTTATTGCCGGCCTGCAGTAATTATTTCTTTCAGCAAGCGTTGCAAATGAGAGGAGGCAGTCTATCATGGCAACAACGGAAGCGTTTGACTGGATAACATTAACGAACTTACAGGCATAATTAACAAGATCGTTAAAGAGTTTTTCTTCCAGTATTGCAATTTTTTCACCGGCTCCCAGGATCTTTTCTTCGTACTCTTTCAGCTCATGTGTAATATACCTTTCGGCACTTACAAGAGTTTGCTTTCGTGTCCATTCTTCCGGAACTTTTTGCTTATGGGTGTTGCGGACTTCAATATAGTATCCGAAAACGTTGTTGAACCCGATTTTCAGTGAAGGAATACCTGTCCTTTCCGTTTCCCTCTGCTGCATGGAAATGATGAAATCCCTGCCGGAAAAGAGTATTTTCCGGAGTTCGTCCAGTTCCTCCGAAACCCCTTCAGCAATAACATCTCCTTTTTGAACAGAAGCCGGAGGGTCGGGTTTGATCTCACGTTCTATCCGGTTTTTGAGTTCTTCACATATATCAAGTTTTTCTCCGGCTTCAACGAGGGTACTTTCGCCTGAGCCGGTGCAATCATCTTTTACAGGCTGCAGGGCATCCAGCGACCTTCTTAGCTGAACCATCTCCCGGGGAGAAACCCTTCCTGTTGATATTTTCGAGGCGAGCCGTTCAAGATCCCCTGTTTCTTTAATATATTGACCTGTTTTTTCACTGAACTCCCTGTTTTCTTTTAAATATTCCACACCGTCAAGCCTTTTTTCGATCTGTGCAGGGTTTTTGAGGGGCAGGGATATCCAGCGTTTCATCAACCTGCTGCCCATGGGCGACAGTGTGCAGTCTGCTACATCAAGCAAGGTTTTTGCACCCTCATTAATAGAATAAAAAAGTTCAAGGTTGCGGATTGTGAATTTGTCAAGCCACACATGCTCATCCTCGTCAATACGCGATATTGAGGAGATATGTGATATTTTTGTGTTCCTGGTGAACTCAAGGTAATGGATAACAGCTCCGGCAGCAGTAATACCGTATGTAAGCCGGTCTATCCCGAAGCCCTTCAGGGAAGGTGTTTCAAAATGACTTTTAAGTTTGTCTGCTGCCGATTCCCCGTTGAAAGCCCAGCCGTCCAGACAGTATGTGTAATATCCCTTGCCGAAATGTTCGGTAAACTGAACGAGCCGTTCTTTTTCAACAAGGACTTCCCTTGGTTCGAAGCTGCTGAGAAGCTTGTCAATATATTCGAACCCTCCCTGGGCAACCATGAATTCGCCGGTGGAAATATCAAGGAAGGCTGCCCCGGCTGCATTGTTATCCAGGTGAACAGAGGCAAGGAAATTGTTTTTACCCTGCTCCAGCACATTGTCGTTATAGGTTACGCCCGGGGTTACGAGTTCCGTAATACCCCTCTTTACAACTTTTTTGGCGGTTTTCGGATCCTCAAGCTGTTCACATATAGCTACCCTTT
>PUMT01000124.1 GCA_003551495.1 Bacteroidota bacterium | reverse complement strand
GAATGGTCGCCCGACGGCAGCGAGATTTTCTATTCTGAGCTGCATAACACTTCGGTCGACCTGTTTGCTATGCCCATAGCAGGCGGAGAAAATGCCCGGTACCGCCAGATCACAACCGGTCCCGGCAGGTTCGGAGGCTTTTCGCTTTCTGCTGATGCATCAACCCTTTCAGCAATACATCAGGATTTTGATAAAGCACCTGACATAATCGTGTCAAATGCATCAAACTTCAACCCGGTAAGACTTACCGATGTAAACAAAGGGTATGAACAGACTGAAATAGCAAGAGCCGAAATAATTACATACGAATCATTTGACGGCACCATGATTGAATCGTCCCTTATATACCCCCTTGATTACGAGGAGGGTAAGCAATATCCGGTATTGCTGCATGTTCACGGCGGCCCTACCGGTGTTTTCGGCGAAACTTACGTTGCAACACCCGCGGTTTACCCGTTGCAAAAATTTGCTGCCGAGGGCTACTTTATACTAAGACCCAACTTCAGAGGTTCGGGTGGTTACGGGAAAGATTTCAGGTTTGCCAACTTGTCCGACTGGGGTTACGGTGACCTGGAGGATATGAAGGCTGGTATCGACCTGCTGATTGAACAAGGTAAAGTTGATCCCGCCAAGCAGGTAATAATGGGATGGTCTTACGGAGGCTACATGTCATCTTTTGCCATAACGCGAACCGACCGTTTCATAACTTCCATGGTCGGAGCAGGTGTGACCAACCTTATCAGCATGACGGGCACTTGTGATATCCCAAGCTTCCTGCCCGACTATTTCGAAGCTGAATTCTGGGAAAACTACCAGCGTTTTATGAGACATTCTGCAATGTTCGGCGTGGAAAACATCACAACTCCCACACTGATACTGCATCCGGAAGAAGATATCCGTGTACCCCCGACACAGGGATACGAACTGTACAATGCCCTGAAAAGACTGGGAGTTGAAACCAAAATGGTAACCTATCCACGTCAGCCCCACGGCATAAGGGAGCCCAAATTCACGATAGATGCAGCAGAAAGACAGATAAACTGGCTGAGAAGGCATCTGAATGATAACTAAAGGTTGCCTTCAATAAGCACATTTGGTATCCAAACAGTTCCCGGCCGGGACTAACCCGGCCGGGTTTATAAAAACAGCAACCACAATATCCGGTAAAATGAGCCGCTTAAGGATCGTACTGTTTATTTTTACAGGCATAATAGTGTCTGTGGTTGTCTACTCAATTTATGCATACAGGGGTATTTTAAACACCTGGGAAGAAACTTACCGGGAATTGAAGGATTATGAAAGAGATAAGTCTGTTCCTCAACCCCGGGAAGAGGTAATTTCAATCCTTTTACTTGTAATAGACCAGGAGGGTCTCAGAGGAGAAGGTGACATGGATAAACCAGGGAGGTCAGATGCCGTATTGCTTTGCGTTTTGAACATAAAAACAGGTACTGTAACAGCATTATCCATTCCCCGTGATCTGCGCGTCAGAATTGCTCCCGGCAGATATGATAAACTGAACCATGCCTATGCCTATGGCCCTGAAGTGTCAATAGTGGTTATTGAGGATTTACTGAAATTTCCCGTGGATTACTATATTGCATTCAACTATAAGGCATTCGGTGATATCATAGATATAATGGGAGGAGTAAGGATTGAACCCGACCAGTCGATTACATCGGCAACAAACAGGATAGATGAAGGCTTTCAGCGAATGGACGGGGAAACGGCAATGTTTTATGTAAGGTTCAGAAGTGATCATGAAGGTGATTTCGGGCGCATCAGGCGACAGCAGCAGGTAGTTGAAGCTATGATCCGGCAGGCAGTAAACCCCCGCACTTTTATCAATATAGGAGGTTTTTCCAGGGTTGCAGGAGAGAATATGCGCCACAATATCCCAAAGGAGTTCATCTTTAGCCATTGGCGTGATCTAATTTCATTACGGGGCGGGGAATTTGAAAAAATTGCCCTTGAAGGATTTGGGGTAACTATTGACAGTCTATGGTATTTCATCCCCAACAGATTGCACCTTCTGGAAGTCAGGGAAAGACTCAGGTCAGAGATTGATGACTGATCCCGTCACCATCAGCTCAATGATATTATGCCTGATCGCATCTTGTGTCTCAAATTTCTCAACAGGTTATGGGTATAATCGCTGTATCCTCCATGAGCCGTCGCTATCGGAATGATAGACAATGCGGTCGTGCAGCCTGTGGCTTCTCCCCTGCCAGAACTCAATAAGGTAAGGTACAATACGGTAACCTCCCCAGTGTGAAGGGCGGGGAATGTTCTTTCTCGTGTACTTCTGTTCTGTAATCCTGAATTCTTCCTGAAGCTTTTCCCTGCTTTCCAGGATCCTGCTTTGAAGTGATGCAACAGCACTTATCCGGCTTTCACGCGGGCGGGAATTGAAGTACCTGTCCGATTCGTCTTCCGGTATTCGTTCAGCCTTCCCTTCAATGCGCACCTGGCGATGAAGCTTGCTCCAGTAAAAAGTAAGAGCTGCATAGCTGTTTTGTTCAAGGTCTTTTCCTTTGCTGCTTTCGTAACTGGTGAAAAAGAGAAAACCTTTTTCATCAAAGCCCTTTAAAAGGACAATCCTCCCTGAAGGTTTCCCGTCTTTTCCCGCAGTGGAGAGATGCATTGCATCGGGCATCTCCGGGTTGTACCTAACAGCTTCCTTAAACCATTTTTCAAACTGCTCAAGGGGATCTTTGGCAAAATTAGCATCATCAGCCTCAGGAGAAGAATACTCTTTTCTGAGCAGTGAGAAGATTTTTTTCATATCTACAGTTTCTTAAAGGAGGTTATCATAAGCAATTAACGTTGTAAAACAGTGTTTGTTTAATAGAATTGAGTTCATACCCAAACAGACTGGATGTCTGCACTAATTAACAATCCTGACTACCATTTTACTTCTTTATACAGCAAAAGGCTGCACTGCTTTTCCGGTCATTTTGGATTTTGAATAAAATGCATTTATTTATAAATTGAGCTTAAAAACATATCAGGAATGGAAGAGAGGAAAAAGAGATCAAAAAAAAGCAAGCTGATTATGGGAGCCATTGCCGGCGACATAATAGGGTCAGTTTATGAGTTCAATAATGTTAAAACCACAG
>PUMT01000220.1 GCA_003551495.1 Bacteroidota bacterium | reverse complement strand
TTGTTCTCCGTTTTAAATGCGGCACAATCAAATTGCAGGATTGCAATTTTTTTGTACTTTTACTGAAGAAGGCATAACGTACAGAAATACACATTAGTTATTTTGCATAAATAGTTGGAAATGCATATTCCTTTCGATATTTTCAAGATAGATCAAAACAATGCAAAACCTGAGCAGGTAAGGGTTCTTGTATCGGAGCCATTCCTTGGCGACCAGTATTTCAGGCGCTCGGTTGTTTTACTAACCGAGCATGGCGAAAAAGGCAGTGTGGGATTTCTTCTTAACAAACCTCTCAAAATTGACATAGAAGAGCTTTTGTCAGATTTTCCTGATAAAGACGCGCCCGTTTGCATGGGCGGTCCGGTTGGCACAAACACAGTTCATTATATACATATGCTGGGTGATATTATTCCAAACAGCGTCAGGGTAGTTGGAAATATCTACTGGGGGGGAGATTATGAGGTGCTGAAAAACCTGATTTTAACCGGAAAGATAGATTCATCCCAGATAAGGTTTTTTGTAGGTTACTCAGGCTGGGATCCCGGACAACTGGACAGGGAAATTTCTGAAAATTCATGGGTGGTAGGTGAGTTTGATGAGGAGCTAATTATGGAAAGCAAGGAACCACCCGCCTGGAAGAAATTTCTTGAAAAGCTGGGCGGGAAATATAAATTATGGATAAACTTCCCTGAAAATCCCGGACTCAATTAGCCTTTCCGAAAGCATCAAGATTAAGCGCTTCAGTCAATTGCGCCGCCGTTTTACTGTAATATCTTTTCTGTTCCCATGCCACAACCCACCTTATCCCTGCAATGGCATTGCATAAAAAGAGTTCGTCAGCCTTTTCCAGATCGTTTTCATACAGGGCTGTTTCATGGCATTTATAGCCTGCTTCCCGGGCTATCCTGAGGATCTGGCTTCTCATAATCCCCGCCACACAACCTTCGGAAAGGGACGGTGTGAAAAGTTCACCTCCCTTTACAATGAAAAGGTTGGAACTGATGCCTTCACATAATCCTCCCCTGTCGTTCAGTATTATCATATCACCTGCTCCGGTTTCTGTTTTTTTCAATCCTGCCATTATAAAGAGGAGACTGTTGGATGTTTTCATATTTGAAAAAAAGTTGACCGCCTTTTTCAGCTCTTTATAGATCTCCACCCTCAACCCTTTTTTATTTAAAGCATATAGGTCGTGTTCAATCGGAACAGCTTCGATCAGGAAGGAGCTTTCGTTTGACGCAGGGGTGTAATAGCCGCCGCTGTTGCGGAAAACGCAAAGGCGGATCCTTGCTCCTTTAAGCAGGCGGTTTTTGTTTAACAACCTGACGATGTGGGCTTCCAGGTTTTCCTGACTGAAACCGTTCGGCTGCATCATTTTCAGAATTGACATGTGGTTTGTTAACCTTCTGTAATGATGAGGAAAAAACTGCAGTCTTGTGCCGTTTGCATGTATAGTCTCAAAAAGAGCATCCCCGTAGCAGAATGCCCTGTTGGTATGGGAAACGGCTGGTTTGTCACTTTCCTGCATCACTCCGTTCAAACAGATAAACTGTTTTGTACTGTTCATATCAGATAAGTTTTTTAAGATAGCCTGAAACCGGCTTGTTTTTCTCCACAAGAATACCTTTTATACCGGTTTTTTCAGCAGCATCCACATCCCTTTTGCTGTCACCCAGCATAAATGAAGATGCAGCATCTATCCCGAATCTTGCCAGGGCTTTTCTGAACAAAAGGTCTCCGGGCTTGCGGCAAAAGCATCTTCCTTCAGAAGGATGGTGGGGGCAATAATAGATTTCATCAATTTTCACCCCTTCCCCTGCAAGCTTTTTTATTATCAGATTGTTGAATCTTTCAGTATCATAACGGGTGTACAACCCCTTTGCTATCCCGCTTTGGTTTGTAATTACAATGATCCTGAACCCTTTATTGACGAATGGTTTGAGTGCATCAGCCAGTCCCGGCACTAACTGCAACTCTTCACATCTCCAGCTATAGCCGTCTCTTTCTATGTTTATTACTCCATCCCGGTCAAGGAATAGAGCCTTTTCTTTAACCATGGGCTAAAAGTTCAGCAATTTATCAACAAAATGCGATATAAGTCCGATATTTATAAACAGCGGGAAAACAAGCCCAAATACAGCCCCTGCAAAGTGGGCGTCATGGTTGATGTTGTCTGCACTTTTCCTGCTCATGTAGTGAGAATATAGAAGGTATCCGGCGCCAAACAGGATCCCGGGCACAGGTAAAACACCAAAAAAGTAGAGGTTGCGCCAGGGATCGAAGAATATGCTTGTGAAAATTACAGCCGACACCCCGCCGGAGGCACCAACTGCATTGTACCATGAGTTGTTCCTGTGTTTTACAAGGGTTGTGAGGGTGGAAACAATGATGGCTGCAAAATAGAGAATTATGAATGATAGCCGTGAATGGCCCATTATGCCTTCAGCTTCAAGCTGCTGGAAATACCTTTCAACTGCAGTGCCGAAGGAAAGCAGTACAATCATGTTAATTATCAGGTGTGTCCAGTCGGCATGCAGAAAAGCATGGGTAATGACTCGGTGCCAATCTTTCCGGTGGTAAACCAGGTAAGGGTTCAGCTTAAGCCTCATTACCAGTCCGCTATTTGAGAAACCGGCAATTGATAAAAGAGCAGTTATTATAACTATAATAAGTGTTATCATCCCTTATAAAATAATAATTAATGGGTTTAAAGATAATACCGGGTTAATTTAAATTGAGATAAATGCATCTCATTCCGGTGTTTGAACAGATATTGGTGCTGTTCTATATCTGTTACCTCTATAATGCAATATGCTTCAAAATTGTAAAAAAAAGAAAAATAAATTACTAATCTTGTATTATGGTGGTGTAATTTTCAATTAAAATAATGGCAAAACACATGAATTCCTGTAATACAACTATAACATAAGCGCGATTGTTTTTTTAAATAATACAAACCAATATTCTGTTAATAATGAAAAAAGCATCGAAATCGATCTTAATGATCGTGATTACAATTATCATGACCGGGTTTATTGCCGGTTGCAATCAAAAACCAGAAGTTGAATGGATAAGTCCCTATAAAGAAATTGATTGGGATAATATTGTGCAAGCCAGAGCAC
>PUMT01000049.1 GCA_003551495.1 Bacteroidota bacterium | reverse complement strand
TTAACCCGTTGGTAACAACAAGGTGTGGAACTTTCAAATGGGTATTGTATCTTGCTATCTGCTCAAATGTTCCCCTTGTAACTTTGACCGAAGGAGCTTTACATTCAACAATCATCAGGGGGTTTCCCTCCCTGTCGAAAACAATTATATCGCAACGTTTATGAACTTCATGCACTTTAAGGGGATATTCTGCCGAAACAAGGGAAAGAGGCACCTTCTTTTCAGCTACAAGATACCTTATGAAATTTTGCCTTACCCATTCCTCGGGTGTAATTTGCACATACTTCCTTCTCGATTCGTCGAAGACAAATTTTCTTCCCTTTTCAGACTTTATTTTAAAGGAATAAACAGGTAAATTTAACCTCTCCATAAAAACGGGAATTTCCGCCAAATTAAACATTAAGGCACAATAAAAAAATATGTAACATGTCAAATTTGCAATTCAATGAGGTGGCGGCAGAGCTGAAAAAAGGCGAATACCGCCCGGTATATTTTCTTTGCGGCGATGAACCCTATTTCATTGACAGGATAACAACGTGGATGCAAAACAATGTACTGAGTGAAGCTGAAAAATCGTTTAACCTCACCCTATTATACGGACGTGACACCGATACTGAAACAATAGTAACCACAGCCAGGAAATTCCCAATGATGGGCAGCAAACAGGTAGTAATAGTGAAGGAAGCTCAGTACCTGAACAACATTGAAGACCTTGCCGTTTATGCCAATCAGCCACTGAAGTCCACTATCCTTGTAATAAACTACAAAAACAAAACCCTTGATAAAAGAAAAAAGCTTTACAATACCATTCAGAAAAATAATGGTATTGTTCTTGAATCTAACAGGCTCTATGAAGACAAAGTCCCTGCCTGGATAACAAGCTACCTTAAAAGAAAAGGGTACTCTGTTGAAATGGATTCATGTATGATGCTGGTTGAATTTCTGGGTAATGACCTGGGAAAAATTGCCAATGAACTCGAAAAACTGATACTTACATTGCCTGAAGGAGAAAAGGTAATAACATCGGGGCACGTTGAAAGAAACATAGGCATAAGCAAAGATTACAACAATTTTGAGCTCAACAAGGCGCTTGGAACAAAGAATGTGCTAAAAGCAAACCGTATTGTAAATTATTTTGCAAAAAATCAAAAAGACCACCACATCACTGTAACGTTAAGTATGCTTTATTTCCTGTTCAGTAAAACCCTTATATATCATCAGATAGAAAACAAATCAAGGAAGAATGTTGCATCAGTTCTGAAAGTGAACCCCTACTTTGTATCTGACTATGAAAAGGCTGCCAGAAACTACAGTAAAAAAAAGCTTGTACAGATAATTTCGATGCTGAGGGAATACGATCTTAAATCGAAAGGTTTCGGTAATGTACAGGCAGATGCCGGAGAACTTCTGAAGGAACTTGTTTTCAAAATACTCCATTGACCTTTTTCAGGTGGCTGACTTCATTAATTGCCGGGTTTATCCGACAATCTCCGGCAAAACGACAAAATGAGTCCGGCATCCTTATCCCCCAGAGCTTCAAGCCTTTCCATAATCCGGTTGTAAACGGCACTTCCGGGATCAAATCCGGCTGAATCAAGCAGTCCGGCCACTTCGGATCTGAGATAGCGGTATTTAGCATCTGAGGGAAAAGTGGCAGTTTCAGGGTTTTGCTCCCGGCCAGGAATTCCGGAAAGAATATAAGCATATATCATTACTGCCTGGGATAGATTTAGGGAAGGATATTCAGCTGCCATTGGAATTGAAGAAAGAATATTGCAAAGCCTTGCCTCTTCATTTGTTAGCCCGGATTCCTCCCTGCCGAACACTACAGCTATCTTTTCCGCCATTCCGGTTTTACTGCTGAGAAATTGAGGAAGCTTGCCGCATGGATAATAATCCGATGAAGTCCTTCTTGGCTTTGCAGAAGTACCTATTACAAGATCAAAACCTTCAACCGCCTCTTTGAGTGAACCGTATATGATTGCATTTTTCAAAACAGAGGCCGAACCGTGCGCAAGCCATTCAGCCTCTCCATCAAGTCTTGCCCGGGGGTTCACAAGGGCCATCCTTTCAAACCCCATAGTTTTCATAGCCCGTGCAGAAGCTCCAATATTCCCGGCAACAGCCGGCTCAACAAGGACAAATGAGATACTCTTTCTGTTCATGCTCAGGAAATCATTAAATATTGCTTTCAAAACCGATCAAATATCTGATCGTTACCTTATTTATCACTCATTTTTGGAGACCCAGAAAGGCTGGCTGCCCAGCATAGCTCCTGTTCCTTCTTCTACAGAAAAATCAGAGGTTTTAGCAATAAAATAAACATAAAACAAATCATCTGATCCATGCTCGAAGAATTCAAATGTTTTACCTTTATGTACGATGTTGTTATCAAAGTACCATGAAACTTCGTCAAACCCCCTGCCGTTGACAATTATCCGGCTACCCCGAAATTCTATGGATTCGATTGATGGTGCCTGCTTATCAAATGCCTTTGCAACCCAGAAAAATGAACCATTTTTCAAGCTGCCGTATACATTTTCTTCATCAATCTTATTAACCAACTGTATCTGAAAGCTTCTGTCTGAAGATCCGGGGCTGTGAAAATCATCCGTAGCTGTGAACCAGATTGGTCTCCAGTTGCAATTATCCGGAGGGCCGTAATTGTTGAGCAATCCTGCTATTAGCTCCTTGCTGTATGGCCATCTTTCAGGGTCACTGAAAGTTGCACGTGTAAATATATCAATCCCATAAATATGATTATAATTATCAAAATAATAGATATAATCCTCAAGTTCATTATTATTCCTTTCAGTTGACCTGCCCGGATGAGCAAAGGAAAGTAGTCCGCCAGCCTTGCCGGCAGCAGTTAAGGTTTCCTCGAAACCCATCTGATCACCCGAAACATCAGAAAACAAAGAAACTATATGATGTCTGCGAGGCCCGGTGTGTGAAGGTTCCGATCCCTTTATTGCCAATATTTTCATAGTATCAGGGTCTCTGTTCTCGTAAACAAAAACATCTTCACGCGGCAATCCTTCTAATTCTACTTCTTCAAGTCTTCTGTATGTCCGGTTGGATACATCAAATGATGAAAACTCAGTCCAGGGCCATGTAGTTATCCAGTGATCTGTAATAGC
>PUMT01000156.1 GCA_003551495.1 Bacteroidota bacterium | reverse complement strand
CGCCCCTCCTCTTTTCCATAAGCTTAATTCCAAGCTTTTCTTCGATCGATTTAAGGTTCTCCCATGTTTTACGGTATGTATAGCCCATCTGTGAAACAGCTTCCTTTAACGAGCCGGTATCCCTGATCGCCTTGAGCAACTTCCATTTCCCTTCCCCCAGAACTCCCACATGTTCTTCTGTTTCGATCCACACTTTGTAATTAAGTCTTAAGTTTCCGGGTTTATCGTTCATAATTTTTTTCAATATCACTTAACGTGTGTTATTATCTGAGAAATATTAACTGAATATATACAAATGTTACAATTTTTCTTTTCCTGTCAAAATTTCAGACAAAACGATATAACATTTTTTTATTGTCACTGTTATATTACAGTGGAAATAAATGATTAAATTGCATTGAACTGGATTTTATTATAAACATAAAATCAATCCCATGGAAAAAATCAGGATCACCCCCTCAACTGTTTTTTTGTTTGCCTTCCTGCTGATCGCCCTTTCACCGTTAACATCTTGCGGACAAAGAGAGGCTCGCGAAAAGGAGGATGCTGCATTTGAAGAGACAAGAAAAGGCCTTGAAAAAGACCTGCAGGCTATAAAAGAGGATATTGACCGGCGTATTGAAGATATTGACTCCAGGATAGCGGAAGCAACCGGAGATGTGAGAGAAAAACTTGAAATTGCAAGAAATGAGATGAAAAAGGAACGGGAGAAAGTTGAAGATGCAATAAGCGTGGTAAGAGATGCCACAGAAGCTGAATGGGAAAAGGTGAAAACCGGTGCTACTGATATTTATGATAAGGCAAGGCAAAAGACAAGGCAGATAACCGATGATATCAGGAACTGGTTTCAGTAACATGAGAGTCTGACATACTGAACATCAGACATTCTACAGCTTTTACCGGGAACTTTCATTTAAATGTAATCCCGTCATACTGCGACAACAACCAGATGAATTGAAAAAACTAATTTTTCCGGAATGATACCTGAAATAAAATCTCACTTGAAGTTCTTTTTGAATGCACGCCCAACGGCCATATTCATCCTGTTGCTCTTTTCAGTCATTACTGCTAATATAAGTGCTGCACAAACAGCAGAAGAGTATTTTGAAGCTGGTGTGGAAAAGATGGAAGCAGGAGACCATAAAGGGGCTGATGAGGAATTTTCCAGGGCATTAGAGCTTAATCCTCAATTTGCAAAGGCATTTAATATGAGGGGAGTTGCCAGAAAGGAAATGGGGAGGCCTACCGATGCGCTGCAGGACTTCTTTCATGCCCTTGAGATCAAACCGGATTTTGCCGAAGCTTATTTCAACCGTGGCCACGTGATGTTCAACATAGGAAACTACAGCGGAGCGATCCGTGATTTGAACGAAGCGATCCACCTTGATCCGGATATTCCCGAATATCACCTTGTCAGGGGAAAGACCAACTCTGTACTTGAGAACTACGGGGATGCGGCTGAAGATTACTCAACGGCCATGGAGCTGGGAATTATTGATGCCGACATTCTCTACAACAGGGCATTTGCATATCACAGCTCCGGAATGAACGAAAAAGCCCTTGAGGATCTTGAAAATGCTTTCGAAATGGACAGCCAGCACACGGACGTACTTTTCCTGATGGGAGTTGTTCAGACTGAACTTGGTAATCACAATGATGCATTGCAGTTTTATTCAGCCTTGATTGAAAATGAACCCGGTAATCTGGATGCCTATTTCAGCCGGGCTTACCTGAAGTTTTCGACAGGGGATTTTGAAGGGGCGGTAAGGGATTACACCACACTGATTGAAAAGGACTCCATCTCTGCTGAAGTTTTCAATAACAGGGGACTTGCAAGGGCTGAATCGGGGGATATAAAAGGTGCTATCGCTGATTACAACAGTGCTCTGGATATTACGCCGGATTTTATACTTGCATATCTGAACAGGGCTTATGCCCGGTATGAGGCAGCCGACTACAAAGGAGCGGCCAGGGATTTCTCCAGATACCTTGAAGATGAAGATGGAAATTACGAAATATATCACATAAGGGGAAGGTCTTACCACAGGGCGGGTGAATTCGAATCAGCAATAAGGGACTACAGCAGGGCAGTTGAGTTAAACCCCGAAAATCATTTTCTGTATTATAACCGGGGACAGGCGCTTTTATCAGGGCCTGAAAATATCGAGAAAGCAATAGCAGATTTCACAAAGGCGATTGAACTTAATCCCGGCTACGCAGATGCATACAATTCCAGGAGCAATGCCAGACTGATTGACGGACAATACATGGAGGCAATGGAGGATGCATTCACGGCTATTGAACTGGATCCGGACTTTGCAAATGCCTATTATACCAGGGGATTGATTATGCTTGAAATAGAAGACCATTACAGTGCCATAATCGACTTTTCAACTGCAATAGAGCTTGAACCTGGTAACGCACATGCCTACTTCTTCCGGGGAATAGCCAACATGGAGCACGGCGAAATTGAAGATGCATGCAATGATCTCAGAACAGCCCTTGATATGGGCATATCACAGGCAAAGGATTTCATAAAAGAGATTTGTCCCTGAACCAGTTTTGAGGCTGGAAGATCTACCTCTCAATTGTTTTTGTAGCCGGAAGATCTACCTCTCAATTGTTTTGAAGAAGGAAGATCTACCTCTCAACTAGTTTTTACACAAAATTATCTGCAGACCCCTATTTTTTCAGCTCTTCCTTGTCTGGCCTACCCTCCACTTTTGCATCAATACGCAGCGCCTTTACCAGCCCTATGCAGGCAATCAGCAAAAACAGTGTCAGCGGTAAAGCAGGAATCAGCGATGCAACACGCAACGCCGTTAAGCCCCCGGCTATAAGCAGTGTGGCTGCAACAACTCCTTCACCTACACACCAGAATACCCTGTAGGCAACAGGCGGATTGGGCTTACCGCCCGATGTAACCATCACATCCACCAGTGACCCGGAATCTGAAGAGGTAATAAAAAACACAATTATCACAATAGTACCCAGTACAGCAGTCACACCTGTCAGCGGAAGCTGCTGCAGCATAGCATAGAATGAAAGTACCTCGTCTATCAGGGTCATCTCGGCTATTCCTCCTGCACCGAAATGCTCTATAAAGAGGCTGGTGCCTCCCATGGCCGAAAACCAGAAGAAT
>PUMT01000013.1 GCA_003551495.1 Bacteroidota bacterium | reverse complement strand
TTCTGCAAAATCTCGAACAAATAGAGTCTGCCTCCTATTATTCATACGGTAAAACTACAGCTCCCGGCGATACTTCAAGAATGTTACCGGGAAAAGGTAAAACATTCTCTAAAGAGTATGATAACTCCGTGGATCCTTATATAGGCTCTATCTTTGCCAATTTTGAATATGATGATACAACAAGGTTGAGATCATACTATGACGGAGTGTCCAGATGCAGGTTGGACTGGGATGAAAAAACATTTGAGGTGGATAGCAGCTTCAGAGACGATCTGCTGCCTTTCAGGCCTATTGGTCCTCCTTTTTTCAATTATGCCGAAAGTATTGTAAGGTATGCCCTGGAATCAAATGACAGTATCAAAACTGAAATTGCTGACCTGGTGGATTCTATCCGCTTTACTCTTACCATTTATGATGAGGTGGTTGAATTTTTCGGACAGCCGGCTTATATGGACGAAAATTATTTCAGGGTTAACCCGGGTGTTGAGAGGATTTCAATCTATGATATCTGGATAGATAAAAGGGATAACCTCCCTTACCGGATTAAAAGGCATCAGCCGCACAATATAAGCTGGAGATCTGTAAGCGATGTGGTGGTTAACAGCAACTATCCGGCTGAATTCAGCGGGACTGCATACATTCCGCCAGACTTCGTAAACAGAAGAGAACTCAAACGGGAAGTGCCGCCTGTAATGGACCTGGATGGTAAGCAGTCACCCGACTGGGTTTTGAGTGATTTCAATAACAATCCGGTAGCCCTGAGCTATTTCAAAAGCAAAGTCCTGATGATAAAATTTACCGGCATAGGATGCGGGCCGTGCCATCTGGCAATACCGTTTCTTAAGGAGCTGGTGGAGAGTCACGAGGCTGATGATTTCGCAATTGTGGGCATTGAAACATGGAGCGAAGACCTCTCAGCCCTCAAAAATTACTTTCAAAACAATGAACTGAACTTCACATTCTTAAACGCCACCGATTTAGTTACCCAAAACTACAATGTAAGAGGCGTGCCTGCTTTTTTCATCCTGGATGAAAAAAGGGTGATCAGAAAAATAATCACCGGATACGGCAAAGGCTCAACAGATGAAGAAATTAAAGATGCAATAGACAACCTTCTTTAAAGTGTAATTGCAATAAACTTTATTCTTTAATTTCCGTGGGCTGCCACTGGACTGCCGCCTTTCACTGGGCTGCAGCCGGCAAATGTTGGTGGCAGTTTCTATTTGCAAGTTAAAGTAAAATGTAATAACTTGACTTAAAATTCATTACACTACAATGTTACATGGTCTGATAATGTTGATCCAATGGATTACTTTGCCACAACGTTTGATCCTGAAAATAATTGGGAGCCTTCAATTTGTGTAAATTAAACATTTAGTTATGATACTTTTATTATTTATCTTGTTATTAAATCCTGTTATAGGCTTTCAGCCGGAGGGCAAACCTTTAACATCCGAAATTGTGGAGGTTAGACATGTTTCATCAGGGGTTAAGGTAAACAGGCAACTTTTATGGGACAACTTATCACTTCTGACTGATCAGCTTGAAAGCAAGACTGTTACTGAAGAGGAGTATGGTCTTTACGGTACTTCTACCAGGATAAGTTTCAATGAAAGCTATTTTATTATACCACACGAAAAAGATAAATACCCTCCTCAGCTATTTTTGTATGATAGCGATTTAGAGTTCATAATTGAGGGCGATATTTGTATAAGAGTAGGTAATGAATTAGACGAGAGAATCTATAAATATCGCCATAGGTCAGGATTGCAAAGCAATGGACTGAAAACAATTGTTATTCATTATCATTTTAAAAATACTAAGGGAGATTATCAGATGTCAGAAAATTATTTATCAATTAATATTAATCCTCAAACAAATAAAGTCCTTCATATCAGTGATTCTTATCCTACCTGAAAAGGCATCAGCCGCACAATATAAGCTGGAGATCTGTAAGCGATGTGGTGCTTAACAGCAACTATCCGGCTGAATTCAGGGGGACTGCATACATTCCGCCAGACTTCTTAAACAGAAGAGGACTCAAACGGGAAGCGCCTTCTGTAATGAAACTGGATGGTGAGCAGGCACCCGACTGGGTTTTGAGTGATTTCGATAACAATCCGGTAGCCCTGAGCGATTTCAAAAGCAAAGTCCTGATGATAAAATTTTCCGGCATAGGCTCCACAGATGAAATAATTAAAAATGCAATAGACAACCTTCTTTAAAAAAACGCAACCGATTATTAATTAACCGATTGCGTTTCTTAATGATCGGAGTAGAAGGGTATGATCGGCATGAATGTTAGAATTTTAGTATTTGTTAGCAGTCCCACTGACAAGATATTGTGTAAGGTTGAATAAGGAGTTACTTCCATTTATCAGGACGTTTTATAACAAAGCCATCTGGTAAAGTGATTTCATTTGGCAATAAAGAATTTTTAAAATGATGCTCATAATTATCTAATTTATATGCTTTTGTTGCGTTATTTTTAATATCATATGAAAACAGACTGGGAGGGAAAAAAACGATAATTTTATGAGTTGGTTTAAGTTCTTTTATAACTTCAATAGACGGAGTTAGGTCGCCATCAGCACAGAACAATATAGAAACATCACATTTATTTAATACAACGTCCCTAATCATATAACAAGCAAGAGCAACATCTGTTTTCTTTTCCTCCCAAAAGTTAATATTAACACTATGCTTCTTCCCGCAAATATTTACTCTTTTCCACCTGTTTCGTCTTTTGAATTCTCCAAAAAAGCAAAGGAATTTATGATTTAATTTATTGGCTTGAAAAAGTAAATCTTGTCGATCTGCTTTGTCTTTGTCATCTTGAATTGCTGTGAAATAGCGAACAAACTCAAGAGTTTGGTTCTTTTTAAGAAATAGTTCTGAAAATCTTACAAAATCTTGCCAGTAATAATGCTTCCATTTTTTTGATCTAAGGCCTTCATAATAATTAAAGCCATCAAAATAAGCTATTACTTTTCTCTTGTTATCCATAAAATTAAAAAGCCCTCTTTTATTGAGGGCTTAACTCAAGAATTTCCCATCTTGAGGTATAAAAGAGGAAGTTAATCCCTCTTAAAAATTTCATCATCAAATATATTTCTTTTTATTAAAAAAACAAATTTTTTAACCATTTATTGTATAATATTTGATAAATCTATGTCCCCCTTTGCTTTCCCTTACAAAAAATGTCTGTTATTTTCTGAGGCATGCAAGCGTTTTAATTATTCCGCCATTACACGATAAAAATAAAGATATCATACCTGATACACCTGCAATAAGCCAATCAAAATAATTCGTTAGAACGCCTTATATGAAGCAGATTATTGAAAATTATTCTAAACAAGGATATAACACCCCTTATAAATAAGCAAAATCAGATCATTTTCGGACAAATACCGTACGAATACGGAAATCAAAAAACGCAATCGATTATTAATTAACCGATTGCGTTTCTTTATGGTCGGGGTGAGAAGACTCGAACTTCCGACCCCTTGCACCCCATGCAAGTGCGCTAGCCAACTGCGCCACACCCCGGGCCTTTAGTTACTTCCCGGTATTCCCTCGGGAAGCAATGCAGATGCAAAATTATAAAACAAAAACCAATTTTCAAATTATCCGGCGGAATTGCTGCTTTTAATATTATTTGTATCTTGACTGTAATATATTACGTATTACCTTGTCAGTTTTTTATTAATTTTGCGACGTTTATAATAAAAAAAATCGGAAAATTAAAATACAGGTCTTTAAAATGGTAAAATTCAAAGAACTCAACCTGGAAGGCGAAAAAGAGAAAAGATCCGGGAGTGAAAAAGTAAAAAAAACCGGGGATGAATCAGGAAAAACCCCCGATAGTAAGCCCGAAAAAACAAAATGTCTCATAATAGGCTCCGGTCCTGCCGGTTATACTGCGGCCATCTATGCTGCACGCGCAAACCTCAATCCCATACTTTATGAAGGGATGCAGCCGGGTGGACAGCTTACCACCACAACCGACGTGGAAAACTTCCCGGGATACCCGGAGGGCGTTAGCGGCACACAAATGATGGAAGATATGAAAAAGCAGGCTGAACGCTTTGGCACAGATATACGCTTTGGTGAAGCTACCGGTGCAGATCTCTCAAAATCGCCTTATAAAATCACATTTGATGAAGAGAAGGTGATAGAAGCTGAAACGGTTATCATAGCTACAGGTGCAACGGCAAAGTATCTGGGACTCGAATCGGAGCAGAAGTTCAAGGGTTCAGGGGTTTCAGCATGTGCCCTGTGTGACGGATTTTTTTACAAAGGAAAGGATGTTGCTGTTGTGGGAGGAGGCGATACAGCAGCAGAAGAAGCTATCTACCTTGCCGGTTTATGCAACAAGGTGTATCTGATAATCCGCAAAGACCACATGAGGGCGTCAAAAGTTTTGCAGGAAAGTGTCTTCAATACGAAAAACATAGAGATACTCTTTGAACATACAACTAAGGAAATAACCGGCGATGAGGTGGTAACAGGTGCTGTTCTTGTAAACAGCAAAGGTGAAGAAGTAAAGATTGATATTGACGGGTTTTTTGTTGCTATTGGCCACAAACCCAACTCGGATGTTTTCAGGGAATACCTGGAAACGGATGAAGCAGGCTATATAATTACAGAACCGGGCACTCCCAAAACCAATATAAAAGGCGTATTTGCATGCGGCGATGTTATGGACCCCAGGTACAGGCAGGCTGTTACGGCTGCAGCTACTGGTTGCATGGCAGCACTCGACGCTGAAAGGTATCTTGGAACAAGGAAGTTCTAATCAAAAGTAAAAAATTCGCTAAAATCTGACTATCCACCCCCGGAGGAGGTGGCTTCAAGCCCGGTTTTTGCTGCATAACGCAAATTTTTTTAGCGCTCAGGCCTTTCCGGGCAAAGCCCCGCCAGGACATGACCACGTTCTATGAACGTGGTTTTTTTAATGAAAGTAAAAATGGTTCATTTAAAAAGGGGCTGTCCCGATTATGAGACAGCCCCTTTTTATTTTCAATCCCTCAGGATTTAGTATGATTTCTCACCGGGATGATCTTTTTTGAAATCTGTCCAGTAGTCTTTTATGGCCGTCTTCACTTCTTTGCGTAATAATAGTATACCTATAAGGTTTGGCACAGCCATAAGCACAATAGTGATGTATGAAAGTGTCCAGACAATAGTTGTGTCAGTAAAGGCTGCAAAGAAAAATGCAAGCACAAAGATTATCCTGTAGTACAGCACATACTTCGTTCCGAACAGGTATGTTACTGAACGGTCTCCGTAATATGACCAGGATATGGCTGTTGAGAAGGCAAACAGCATCAACCCTATAGCAACGATGTACATCCCGAAGTCGCCAAGGAAACTCCGGGTATAGGCTTCGGCTGTCATAGGAGCACTGTGTATGAGCGATTGACCTCTGAATCTGACAGGCGGACTGGCTTCGTGAACCCTTCCGTTCTCTATCACAATTTCACCGGTATATGGCTCGCCGTCGAGTGTAACCACAACATCTTCCGCAATAGAACGTGCATGAAGAATAGTAATTTCCTTTTCAAGCTTCTGGGTGATCTTGCCGTTCACTACCTGAAGGTTGCCGGTATAACGCGGTACCTCAGCCTTGCCGTCATAAAACCTGAATAGCTTGTTAACCTGTTCGGGATCTGTATCGTCATAGTAATCTGCAAGTATATACTGGTCGGCACGCTGGAAGTCATTATAAACCTTGTCTTTCCATACACCGGATGACAACAGTACCAGTCCGGTAAGCGTACAAATACAAATTGTATCAATGAAAGGCTCCAGAAGTGCAACAATACCTTCCGATACAGGCTCATGAGCACGTGCAGCAGAGTGTGCAATGGGAGCAGAACCCTGTCCGGCCTCATTCGAAAAGAGTCCCCTGTTCACACCCCTGTTGAATGCATAAGCTATTGAAGCTCCAAGGAATCCGCCGGTTGCAGCAGTACCTGTAAATACATTGGAAAATATTGAAATTATTGAAGGTATAATATTGTCATAATTATAGGCAAGTACTGCAAGCGCTCCTAATACATAAATAAGTGCCATACTGGGCACCAGCCTGGATGTAACCTGCGCGATACGCTTAATTCCTCCAAGAATTACGAAAGCAAGCAGAGTTGCAAGAACTGCCCCTACCAGTATATGGGGAATACCGAATGTGGCATGCATTGCACCGGCTATACTGTTAATCTGCGGCATATTGCCCGTTCCGAAAGAGGACAATATAGTTGCAACGGCAAAAAAAGCACCCAGCCACTTACCTGTATTGATAACTTTTTTATTGGGCAAAGTTATGTTCAGGCGCTTTTTCATAAAATACATAGGGCCGCCGGCAATCTTCCCCTCAGCATCAATCTCACGGTATTTATGAGATATCGTTACCTCCACAAACTTGGTGGTCATTCCAAGCATACCGGTAACTAGCATCCAGAAAAGTGCCGCTGGTCCGCCAAGGTGAATGGCAAGTGCTACACCTGCTATATTTCCTGTTCCAACGGTACCGGACAAGGCAGTGGTTAATGCCTGAAAATGCGATGTGTCACCTACATCAGTGGCACGGTCGTATTTACCTCTTACTACCCTAAGTGAGTGCCCAAAAAAACGAATTTGCGGAAATTTGAGATAAAGGGTGAAAAACAAGCCAGTAAAAAGAAGAAGGTAGACAAACCAGGGGCCTCCCCCAAGATATCCGTCCAACACTACCAAAAAATCATGTACCTTGTCCATATTCGCAGAGTTGTATTAGTTTGAAATATAATTATTTAGTTGATTTGAACATTCATCTGTATAAATTATGGTTAGTAAATTATTTATCAATATTATACTTAATTAAGACTTTGAACTTTTGACTTTCAATCCTATGAATTTCAAATCTGATAAAGAAAACTCAAAGAACATTTGTTACATTTGAAATCGACCGAAGGTCAATTCCCCATATTTATTCATGTCTTTTTGTGAATCTTCAGAATCATGGGGAATTCATATAAACCCTTTAATAAATCCCCCAAATATAAAAATTGTTGGAAGAATGCACCATGATTTTTTACAAAAATCGATACTGTTCTATTTTAAAAAGTCACCAATTATAGTAACAAAAAGTGCACGATTCCGTACACTCATTGTATAGCAGCGTTCATTTTCAAATAAATGTTTTGACCGGACTCGTTTTGTATGTTTCTGTATTTGTGGTCTTTACAAACTTTGGCACAAATAATGTAAAATATCTTGTAAAAACATGTAACTTTTTTTCAGGATAACAGTCTTACGAATAAACAAAAAAGCGAAAATGAAAACAAAAATAAAAATATCAGGAGGATCAAAAATGAAAACAAAAATTTTTACACTCACAATTGCCCTGGTAGTATCAGGTCTTTTTATAACAAGTACAGCTTACGGAAATTTCTTTGCTGATAATGCTGCTAATGAATATGATCAGGCTCTTTACATCAATGACAACGAGAACGCCCTTGAAATAGAGCAGTGGATGAAAAACAGGGATTATTTCTTCTCTGTCTTTGCGGAAACAGAACAGCAATTAACTCTTGAAGGATGGATGAAAGACCGCAGGTATTTCAAAAGAGCTATTATGGCAGAAGAAAATGAAAGTGCACCCGTTATTGAATTCTGGATGACAGACCTCAATTATTTCAGGTCACTGGAAAACCACGTTGATGAAGAAGAAAAACTGGAAATTGAACCGTGGATGGCAGATACAGGCTACTTCAGGTCGATCAGCTATGATACTGCTGAAACCCTGGATATAGAACCCTGGATGACTGACTTAAACTACTTCAGAAGCTCGCTGGTTGCTGAAGAATCGGAGAATTCTCCTGTAAAAGAAATCCGGATCACGACACGCTCTTTCGGACCGGTAAGCGCACCCCACCAAAGGTTCATGATAAACATAAACGTTATCCGTTAAAATGAATTTAATGATATCCTTTCTTGAATTAATGAGGGAAAATGTTACTGCCTGCCTTAAAGAGGCAGTTTTCCCGTTTACTGAACCTCTGTTTCGTATTCCATTGTTTCAGGATCCACGGGCTTTTCAATTGAATAAAGGAACCTTACATCCAGCACCCATTCACCTATTTCGCGATCCCATACATAAATCGCTTCTTCTTCAAGCTTGCCTATCTGATCATAGGAGTATTCCACACGGGTAAAGTTAACCCATTGCCGGTTAGCTGTATCCCACCTTTGCTCAACCTGTTCATCCATCACCCCGCGCCTGTAGCTCATATTATACCTTATTCCCTGAACCCAGTCATTTAAACTCGGACTCCAGGTTAACCTCTCTTCCCTCGTTTTGTTACCCCTGAGATTATATGACATTATATACCTGCCTGTCTGAAACCATCTGTCATTATCTGTATCCCACTCTTCTACCATAACCTCCGACGGGGGGCGGTAAACATTCCTGTAAAGGAAATTGAATCGCTGATGGTTTATCCATTCCTGATCAAATCCGGAATAAGTTTTTATTACTACCACATTTTTCTCATCGGTCATCGTATATGTTATGAGGTAGAGTATAGTATTCAACCATTCCTGGTCATCCCTGCTCCACTCCTGGTAAAGTATCTCGGCTTCATTGCCCCTGCTGTCGTATGTTGTTGTCTTTAACTGCACATTTATCCAGTCCTTTTCAAAAGGATCCCATCTCTGTGTAGTCGACTGCATTTCGCGGTCATCATCATCATAATCTTTTAATTCCTGCTTGTAATTCTGCCAGAAACGCTCTTCCATGTTCCACCTTTGTGTCAGAACACTCGAAAGATTCTTGTCTTCATCATAATAATTAATATCACGGGCATAGATCATCCACGAATCTGTTTCTTCATTCCATTGATAAGTGTAAGTGGTGTCAACTATATCCCTTTCATAAATTGTTATTATTTCCGGCATTATAACCTGCGCGGAGGCCAGGTGGCCAAAAAACATGAAGAACATAATCAGACGTGCAAACTTCATGTGAACATTATTATTTAGATTTATAATTATGACAATATAACAAATTTATTTCTACATTGATTAAAACGAAAAAAAAATATTTTACTGTACAATATTTTATCCATTTAGTTGATGGGGAAAAAATGGAAACAAATTATTATTCTAACGCAGGGATCTGACTTTTTGCCTGTGAACAACTGTTTAAAAAGGTTTGAAAATATTTGTCCGGAAAAAATTTATTGATTATTTTTTTATTTTATCTTTGAGGAAAAATTAAGAAACATGGTGCAATTAGTTGAAGCTACTTTAAGTGACAGGAAAAAAGCCTACGACTGGCTGTTTAATTCCGATTTTTCAGATTTTTTAATGAAGCTGGAAGGCTATACAAGGGATACAATGCCTGCTTATGAAGATTTTACCGGAGAGTACTGGGATTTCTTTTTTGACGGGACACAACCCGAAAACGGCCGCTGCTTCAAGATAGTTAATGAAAAAAATAACGAGGAAGTTGGCTTCATATACTATATGTCTTTTCATACAAAGGAAGGAGTCGCAGAACTGGATGTATGGCTCAGATCACTTGAATATACAGGTAAAGGCATAGGGCCTTCAGCTATAAACAAGCTTGTTGAAAAACTTAATAAGGAACTTGGATTCCACACCTTCTTCATGAGACCGGCGAAAGAGAACACCCGTGCGGTGAACTCATACAAAAAGGCAGGCTTCTCGGAAACAGAACTGGTTGCAGAAGATTACTACAAACCTGAGTTTATTGAAGAATACAGCAAAGGAGGATATGGTGAAGGAAAAGATGTATTCCTTCTGAAAAAGTTGTAACTCTCCATAAAGATATTAAGTGCTTATATTTCAGAAGTTTTAAAAACTGATATTAACACCTATCCTGAACCCCGATTTGGATATGTCTGAGCTTATATCGGTATTCCAGCTTTCCTCAACAGCAAAGGCACCGTAAGGATCAGTGTACTGATCGGAATAAGTCCACTGCGGCGACAAAGGGAGTCCCCTCCACGCATTATGGTAATAGCCCGCAGATACAGAAAAAACATCAGTTATTCTGTATCCTGCAACGATGTCTATACCGTAATTGAAGGTTGTCAGGGAAGTTACGGTTTCGGGAAGGTCAAAAACGCCCGAAAGATATTCGTACCCGGAAGCAGAACCCTGCCCGATCAATATGTTGTCTTCATCATAAATCCTCAATACCGCCCTTTCAGTTATATCGTCAATATCAATTCCCCTGCCTGAAAATACAGCTTCTCCGCTAACAGCAGAACCGAATGCAGAGAAACTCAAAGATAACGAAGGAGTAAGCTCCCATGCAGCTTCTAACCCGGCAATAGCTCCCAGGGGGTTGAATCTTACGCTTGAGTTTGTTTCAAGTGTAATGTCGTTACTGAAAATTGACTGCAGATAAAATGAAGCATCAATCGAATCTCCCTCTTCCTCAAGCTCAATCCTTTCAATCCATTTTTCGGTCAGATCCTGATAGGCAGTCACTCTAATTTTTTGTCCCAGATTGTCTTTCCATCTGCCATAGTGCATACCTCCCAAAATACTTATCTTTATATCTTCATTGCTGACTACAGGGTGCTTAATGGTGAACTGCAATGAGTTCATAGAGTTATCACTGTAAACCGACCACCTGGTGGATCCCTTTTCAGGGTGAAATGTTATTGCAAAATCCCCGTTCTCATTTTCATCGAGGTCTCTGAACCCTTCTATCCATATTGCGGGGAACCCCCTGCTTGCATGAAGATCGAAACCCATATTCCAGAAGCTTACAAATCCGTAACCGACCCCTTCCGAGGTATCATCTTCATACTGGTAATAACCGGGAACATTCCCCGAATCTTCATATGAAGCCGACATCCTAAACCAGGAAAGACCAAAACGAGTGTCACGGTGGGTATAACCGACATCAATAATAAAAGGTGTCTGGGCTGAAGGATTTGTAATGACCGGCGTTATCTGGTCGCCATAATCCGAGCGTATGTTCCAGAAAATATTGTCAGGAAGCTGCTCTTCATCAACCCATTGGGTGTCGTCATAAATAAGGACTTCTGAGCCCAGGTTTCTTGAGGCGCCCCTGACAGTAAGAGTGCCAGGGAAATAGTGTATGCCGAAATCAAATCCTGTAAGCGTAGTTTCCTTTTCGTTGGTTAATATGGTATTGCTGTAAGTATTGGCAGACTGACCGGATGAGAATCCATTACCCGGAAAATTCAGTGATTGACCGCAAGCAACCGATGAAAACAAGAAAAGTGCTGGTAAAAAATACTTTTTTGGCATAATAAAAAGTTTTTGAATATTCCGATTTTAATAATCAAAGCCTTTCAAAACGGGATATTCCGGTTAAACATCCTTTAGACTCAATTGAATGCGCTTTCGCGCCACATCAACTTCAATTACTTTAACAGTTACTGTTTGATTTAGTTTAACAACTTCATTTGGATCTTTCACAAACCTGTTTGCCAGATTTGATATATGAACCAGTCCATCCTGCTTCACTCCCACATCCACAAAAGCCCCGAAATTGGTAATATTGGTGACTATGCCAGGCAACACCATACCCTGCCTTAAGTCATCTATACTAAAAACCTCCCTGGAAAATTCGAAAACTTCAATTTTTGTTCTCGGATCCCTGCCGGGTTTTTCCAGCTCACCCATTATATCTTTCAGTGTCGGCAAACCGGTTTCAGCAGTAACATACCTGCTTATATCTATTTTTTTTCTGAGTTCACTGTTTTTTAGCAGATCTTCAACTTTTGCTCCTGTATCGGAAGCCATTTTCTCTACCACATGGTAGCTTTCGGGGTGAACAGCGGAATTGTCAAGCGGCTCCGTACCTCCCTCTATCCTCAGGAAACCTGCACACTGCTCAAATGCCTTGTCTCCGAGTCTCGGCACTTTTTTCAACTCTTCCCTTGTTGTGAAAAAGCCTTTTTCCTTACGGTAATCAACTATATTTTGTGCAAGCTGCGGACCAAGTCCAGATACATAGGTAAGCAAATGACTGCTTGCAGTATTAAGATTCACTCCTACAAGATTGACGCAGCTTTCCACCTCCCTGTCGAGACTTTGCTTTAGCTTTGACTGGTCAACATCATGCTGGTACTGACCGACACCTATAGATTTGGGATCTATCTTCACAAGCTCTGCAAGCGGATCCATCAAGCGGCGGCCAATTGAGACCGCCCCGCGTACGGTAACATCATATTGGGGAAATTCTTCCCTTGCAGTTTTTGATGCAGAATAAACCGAGGCACCACTTTCATTAACCACAAAAACCTGCACATCGCGGTCAAACCTGACCTTGCGGATAAAATTCTCCGTTTCCCTGCCAGCTGTTCCGTTACCAACGGCTATCGCCTCTATCTTGTACATGGAAGTAAGTGTTGCAATCTTTTTTGCAGCCGCCTTTGTCTCCTCCTGGGGTTTGTGCGGGTAAATTGTTTCATTGTGCATAAGGTTCCCCTGATCATCCAGGCAGACAACCTTGCAGCCTGTCCGGAAACCCGGATCTATTGCCATTACCTTCTTTCTCCCCAGTGGCGGGGCAAGCAGCAATTGCCTGAGGTTCGAAACAAACACCTTTATAGCTTCCTCGTCAGCTTTTTCCTTCGAGACAGACCTGAACTCAGTTTCAATTGAAGGTTTCAGCAAACGTTTGTAGCTATCCTTTACAGCTTCAGCAACGTGAGCGGAAGATGAAGATGATCCTTTTACAAAAAGCTTTTCAAGTAGTTCAATTGCTTTTTCTGCAGAAGGCTCAACAGATAGTTTCAAAAAACCTTCATCCTCCCCTCTCCTCATTGCAAGCATCCGGTGTGACGGACAGCGATTCAGCTTTTCTTCAAATTCGAAATAATCGCTGTACTTTTCACCCTCATCGTCTTTCCCCTTTGCCACATGTGAACGTATTACCGCTTCTTTCTCAAAGAGATTCCGGATGACCCGGCGGGCTTCAGTATCTTCACTTATCCATTCAGCAACAATGTCACGGGCGCCCTGCAGCGCTTCTTCAACACCGGGAACCTCTTCATTCAGGAACTCTTCAGCCCTGCTATCCGCATCCTCCTTTTGTCTTATTATTATTTCAGCCAGAGGTTCAAGTCCCTTACCCCTTGCAACGGACGCCCTGGTCTTGCGTTTCGGCCTGTAGGGAAGGTAGAGGTCTTCCAACTCAGTAAGGGTTTCCGCCGCATATATTGCTTTTTTGAGTTCATCTGTCAAAGCACCCTGCTCTTCAATAGATTTTAAAACAGCCTCCCTCCTTTTGTCAAGTTCAGCCAGTCTCTCCCTTTCACACCTAATGGCATCCACAGCAGTTTCATCAAGGTTCCCGGTCAGCTCTTTTCGGTACCTGCTGATAAAAGGTATAGTGGCACCGCCTTCAAGCAGCTTTATGGTGTTTTCAACCCCTGAAAGTGGAATGGAAAGTTTTTCAGAAATGATCCCTGCGTAATGTAGTTTTTGCATAAATAAACTTTGTTCACACAAAAATAACACTTTTTAGCGACGGAAATGAAGGAATAGAAATATATCCACTGAATTGCCAGTAACTCATTCCTGTTTAAATGCATTTTGCCGGAATATCTTCTGTTAGTTTGTCCGTCCGCCAGATTTGCTTTTGTTGTCTTCTTTGCCAGAATATTGTTACAGTGTCATTATCCTTTATTTTGCAGTTTTTTATTCGAATTTTGCTCAGTTGGGTTCATTTATAAACAGCATGGATTTCTGAAACAATTTCGATAAATGAACATAATTTGTTTTTGTGTATAAATTTTTCTTATGTTTACTTTTATGTTTTATAACATATTTTTTTATGATTAAAAAAGTTCTTATTGCCAACCGGGGTGAGATAGCAGTAAGGATAATCAGGTCATGCAGGGAAATGGGCATATCCACAGTAGCAGTTTTTTCGGATGCCGACAGAAAAGCTCTTCACGTAAGATATGCAGATGAGGCAGTCCATATAGGCCCTTCCCCTTCTACAGAAAGCTACCTGGTTAAGGAAAAGATCATTGAAGCAGCAAAAAAAACGAACGCGGATGCCATTCACCCTGGATACGGCTTCTTGTCGGAAAACGCAGGCTTTGCCGAAATGGTCCGCAGTGAAGGGATCATTTTTATAGGGCCCTCGACCGAAAGTATCAGACTAATGGGTGACAAGATCTCGGCCAGGAGCATTATGCTGAATGCCGGCGTGCCGGTAGTTCCGGGATCAGGTGAAAACCTCGCTAATAACAGCTCAGCTGA
>PUMT01000024.1 GCA_003551495.1 Bacteroidota bacterium | reverse complement strand
TCCCGGTAAATAACGCCACTTTTACATTTTTCCGGTTTAAAAAGTGAGTTGACGGTTTAAAAAGTGAGTTAACGGCTTAAAGAGTGAGTTGACGGTTTAAATCCAACGAAAGGTATGGAGAGAGTCAGCTAATCCTGCTCCAGTCAGGTTCTTTTCTCTTCAGGTGCCTGAGCCTTTTTACAATAATGCTGTTGCCGGGATTTTCCAGCAGGGGGTCATCATCCAGCAAACGCATAACCACAGAGCGTGCATATTCAAGTATTTTGGCGTCTTTGCCAATATGTGATATTTTAAGGTCAAAAGGGAAGCCACTTTGCATAGTGCCCTCAATATCTCCGGGGCCTCTCAGTTTCAGGTCTGCCTCGGCTATTTCGAAACCGTCATTGGTGCTTACCAGTGTTTTAAGGCGCTGTACAGCCTCTTTTGAAAGCTTGTATGAGCTCATCAGGATGCAATAAGACTGGTCTGCTCCCCTGCCTACCCTTCCCCGCAGTTGATGCAGCTGTGAGAGTCCAAATCTTTCAGCACTTTCAATCACCATTACCGAAGCATTGGGAACATCAACCCCCACTTCTATCACGGTGGTAGCTACCATTATATGAGCTTTACCGCTTACAAACTGTCTCATCCCTTCCTCCTTTTCCACGGATTTCATCTGTCCGTGCACTATTGTCACAACATATCCGGGTGGCGGGAATGCCCTGACTATGCTTTCATACCCGTCCTCAAGATCCTTGTAGTCCATTTTTTCCGACTCCTTGATAAGGGGGTAAACAATGTAAACCTGTTGCCCTTTTTTGATCTGCTCCCTGAGGAACCCAAACATCCTTTCGCGTTTTGTATCAAAATAGTGGGCTGTTTTGACAGGTTTTCTGCCCGGAGGCAGTTCGTCGATCACTGACACTTCCAGATCACCATAAACGGTCATTGCAAGGGTTCTCGGAATAGGTGTGGCCGTCATAACCAGCATATGAGGCGGTTTTTCGTTTTTCAGCCACATTTTTGCACGCTGAGCCACGCCAAAACGGTGTTGCTCGTCAATAACAACCAGTCCGAGATTCCCGAACCTCACCGTATCTTCTATAAGTGCATGGGTTCCTATCAGTATCTGCAGTTCTCCTGAAAGAAGTTTTTCATGGATATTTTTCCTGTGTGCATTCCTGGTTGAGCCGGTCAGCAGGTCAATTTTTACCGGCATATTTCCAAGAATTTTTTTAAGGGTGCTGTAATGCTGTCCGGCAAGAATTTCTGTAGGAGCCATCAGGCATGCCTGAAAACCGTTGTCAAGGGCAATCAGCATTGACATAACGGCCACAAGCGTTTTGCCGCTTCCAACATCACCCTGCAGCAGCCTGTTCATTTGCTTTCCGGATCCCAGGTCGTGCCTTATTTCACGCAGCACCCGCTTTTGCGCCCCGGTAAGCTCAAAGGGGAGATGATCACGGTAAAAGTCGTTCATCATACTGCCAACCCTGGAGAAGACAAAACCCTCAACAGTTGCGTTCCTGTTGGCTTTTTGCTTGAGTATATTTAGCTGAACGTAGAAGAGCTCTTCAAACTTCAGCCTGAAAGTGGCTTTTTTCAGCTTATCGTGACTTTGGGGGAAGTGTATGTTCAGCAAAGCATCGTTCAGTGACATGAGGTTATATTCCTTTATCAGCCAGGTGGGAAATGTTTCGGGGATATTGCCGTAAACATTTTTAAGAAGGGTATTGATCAGCTTTTGTATCACCCTTGAGGTTACAAAATTGTTCTTCAGTTTTTCTGTGGTGTTGTAAAACGACTGCATAGCGCTGCGTATAACCGCGTCCTGCTTGCCGGGCTCTTCCAGTTCGGGATGCACCAGGTTGGTTTTGCTGCCGAATGAAGTGGGTTTGCCGTAAACAACGAACTTCTTTCCGGGCTTTACCCTGTCACTTATCCAGCGGAGTCCCCTGAACCATAAAAGTTCTATAACACCAGTTCCGTCACTTATATATGCAATAAATCTTTTTTTTCCTCCACCCCCTGCCATCTCCGTACCGGTTATCTCTCCGGTTAGCTGAATATAGGGCATATCCGGAGTTACTTCCCTGATGGTATGAAATCTGGTCCGGTCAACATGCTTGAAAGGGAATAAGTAGAGAAGGTCTTCGAAAGTATGTATGGAAAGCTCCTTTTTGAGCAGCTCGGCCCTTTTGGGACCAACACCGTTGAGGAACTTTATCTCTTTGTTAAGAATTTCAGCCATTCGCAGTGAACAGTTCTAATATTTTAAATCAATTTTTGAAATGTTGGAAATATAGTAATGGATGATTAATCCTAAAAAGTTATATTAGCAAATTCATTTCCCGGGCGGTTTAAAAACAGAAAACCTCAGCATTAGGATTATATGCACACCATATTGCCAGTTTGGAACATTGTAAGATGTAAATTTAAACTTTTCTGCAGATTTATTGTCCATAAACTAAAAGCGAAAAGCAAAAGGGGGCACGGGGTTCATTCACCTTTTGTGTATAATTTGATAGTTAATGTATTTCGTGACCGGAAAAAACATGAACCGTTTGCCGGAATAGAAGATGTTCGCAAAATGCTTATTTCCTCAGGAGATACAATAAAGGTGAATGATATGGGTGCAGGATCGGTCTTTTTCAAGGGTGATGAAAGAGCGGTAAGCCGCATAGTACGCTATTCCTCCACTTCCAGGAAGAAGGGAGAGTTGCTTTACAGGCTCGCCCGGTATTTCGGCGCAAAAAAAATATTGGAGCTGGGTACTTCACTTGGACTGGGTTCAATGTACCTGGCTGCAGTTTCTGAAGATGCTGAAGTGTGGTCGATAGAAGGGTGTCCTGAGCTGGCTGCCACGGCTGTTAAAAATATATCGGATGCCGGCTTTGGTAATATAAGGATTATTGAGGGTTCGTTTGAAGAAGTGCTTCCTTCTGTAATTGAGAGGATGGAAAGGGTGGATTTTGTTTTCTTTGACGGTGACCACAGGAAACAATCGCTTTTATGGCAGTTTGAGCAGTGTCTTGGAAAATCGACCGGCGAAACAGTTTTTGTTTTCGATGATATACACTGGTCTGATGAGATGGAAGAAGCCTGGAGCGAAATAACTTCACACGAAAAGGTCACTATCAGCATAGACCTGTTCATTTGCGGGATTGTATTTTTCAGGAAGGGATTACCCAGGCAGAAGTTTGTGTTAAAATATTAAAAATAATCTAAAACTATTTCCGTTTAAGCTTAAAATATTCTAAATTCGGGAATTTTGCCCGAAATGCTAAAAAACTGCATACTAACATCCATATCCATAACTAAATGAATACAGTAATTAAATTAACAGATATCGTAAAGAATTACCAGCTCGGATCCGAGGTAGTAGTGAGGGCGCTCCGTTCCGTAAGCCTTGAGATCAGGAAAAACGAATACGTTGCTATTATGGGAGCTTCCGGTTCGGGTAAGTCAACGCTAATGAACATAATAGGTTGTCTTGACACTCCCAACAGCGGACAGTACATCCTGAACGGCACCGATGTGAGTCAGCTTGAAGACAGTCAGCTCGCCGAAATTAGAAACCAGGAGATAGGATTCGTTTTTCAGACATTTAACCTGCTGCCCAGGTACAATGCACTTGAAAACGTTATGCTCCCGATGATATATGCCGGCAAAAACAAGACTGAGCGGCTTGAGAGGGCTCAGGACATGCTGGGGAAAGTGGGTCTTGGAGAAAGGATAATGCATAATCCGAATGAGCTTTCCGGTGGAGAGCGCCAAAGGGTTGCCGTTGCAAGGGCGATGGTTAACGGCCCCTCAATCATCCTGGCTGATGAGCCTACGGGTAACCTCGATTCAAAAACATCTGTCGATATAATGAATCTTTTCGCCGATATTCACGAAGCAGGCAATACAATAATACTTGTGACCCACGAGCCGGATATTGCTCAAAGGGCGCACAGGATCGTAAGGTTACGTGACGGTGAAATTGAATCAGACTCTATTAATCCCAATCCAACCAAAAGGGTGGCAGTAACTGCAGAAAAAGATTAGCCAGCCTGAAATAGGAGATATATTTTTTAAAAATTCATTTCAGTTATATATATCTGTTATATGGTTTTTTCCGTTACCATTTTAAAAGATTAAAAAGTTTGCCGGAACGGAAAGTTAAAATAGTGGCGGTTTTCAGCCCGATTTCCGGTTCCGGTTTATGATTTGTTTTTATAGACTCTTTTTATAAATTTGCATGACTTTTAAATAAAGTCGAAAAAAATTAACTTTTTGAATTATGTACTGGACCTTAGAGCTGGCTTCAAAGCTTGAAGATGCTCCCTGGCCTGCAACGAAAGATGAACTTATTGATTATGCGATGCGCTCGGGAGCTCCTCTTGAGGTTATAGAAAACCTTCAGGAGATAGAAGATGAAGGTGAGGTTTACGAAAGCATTGAGGATATCTGGCCTGATTATCCCAGTAAGGATGATTTCTTCTTTAATGAGGATGAATATTGACCCTATTTATTAAATAGCTCTTCAACTGAACGTGGCCGGAGATCTTCCAGCCACTTGAAATCTTTCAAAAACAGATCTGAGTGTGACATATCTTCCAGGGGATGGAGGACTGCTTCCGGGTTTTTTTCAAAACGTATACGGTGGGGGGAGTTCTCTTTCATGTATATCATCAGTGATGTGCTGGCTACCACGTTTACACCGATAATCTCTTCATCTTCTTTGGGATAGTAAAGAGTTTCGGCATTCCCGACCACATGGACGGTTGACAGCTCTCCTTCGTTGAAATAGCCGGTCATGTCCCGGCCCTTGATCTGGTTGTAATAATCTCCTTCCTCGAACGAAATTATAAAAGCATTGCCGTTCATTACAACGTGGTCCACTTTTTCATCCTTTGAATGTATCTCCATGTAATCTGCTGTAAGCTGCGATTCATTGTTCCACAACACCGGGTCGGTGTACATCCTGATGATGGAGTCCTGGAAGGTGTAGTAAAGCGAATCACACTGCCCCTGCATCTCTTCACTGAAAAAACGTGCACCGTAATATGCATTTAGTATCCTGAATTCGCCGGTTGAATCAAAAAAAGACTCAAGTGTATCTGCATGAAGGAAAAGCGAATCGTTTTCCTGGTCATAATGAACGAAAAGTGCTCTGTCTGTTATCATTGTATACTCCGGCTCCCTTTCAAAGAGGGCATAATTTCCGTATAACACTATTCTTTCGACAGTGTCTGTCATTTCAACATTTAAAAAACCTTTGCCATAATTACGTGAATGATCATAGTAAAAGCTGTCTGCTTTTACAACCTGGTTTTCATGTGTAATTACGGCATTTTCATTGAACTGCGAAATGTCTTTCTGGGTGTTGTGCCAACCGTTTTCACAATAAATGTGAAGATCTTCTGTAGTGATGTATGTCGGTCCGAAAAAAAAGGCAGTTTCGGTTTCGGTATTGTATTTTAGCGTATCACAAATTATTGTGTAATCCTCTGTTACCACTTTTACATCGTCCCTGAAATAGAGGACGTTATCATTTGAATAGTAATACCCCCTGATGCTTTCGATAGTGTTTTTCCCGCTAACAATTTTTCCTCCCATGGGGTAAAAGGCAACATTACTCTCAATATTGTAATCAAGGCTATCTGTTGTAAGAGTTACTTCTTCATCGTAAAGTTTTACATTTCCGCGTGCTTCTGCAAACCTTCTGTCGCCAAAGTATCTTATACGGTCTGCTTTCAAATTCACCGTATCGCCCTGGTTTATGTGTACATTCCCGAAAGCATGAACAATGTTATTCTGGGAATAAAGATGTGCGCTGTCGCAAAACATAAGTACATCTTCATGTTGAAGGCGCACATCCCCAATAAGCCTCCTGACATCAGGACCGAGGTTTCTGTCGAATTCAAGACTGTTGGCATGCAGTATTTCCACCCTCCTTGGCTGACGGTCATCCTGTGAATGAGCGGCAGCGATAAAAACGGCCATTGCAAGAATAAGAATGAAAAATATCTGGCGCCCCATCAGTTTCTTGAATTATAGATCTTATGGATGTTTATAAAACGGCAGAAGCCGGAGCAGCCTATACCGGGGGAGAACCGGTGATCATGGATGCAAGGGCAAACCGGCTTAATCGATGAACCATCCATCGCTGCTGAAGTCGCAGTTTTTGTAGTCATCCATTATCCTGATAAAGGTTTTTTTCTGCCTTTTCCTTATCCAGTCCCTTAACACCCTTTGCTCCTTTTCCTCCAGCGCCATTCTTTTTATGACATCGTAATTGTCATCAAGGTTGGCTTTTTGAGGAGGTGTTTGCCTGCTGAGATAAAACACTTTGTAAGCTATCCGTCCTTTTTCTCCACGTATTTCAACCGGTTCGGATAATTCTCCTGCCTGTAGGTCTCTTATAGCCTCATATATTGCAGGTTCAAGCTGATCGATCTCAAACATTGCCCCACCTGTTTCGGGGTTCACCATCCGGCCTCCACTCATACCGGTCCTATCACATTCAGAATACATTATTGCCGCTTCCCTGAAGCTGATACTGTCTGCCCGAACTGAAGCGGAGATACTGTCCAGGAAGCTTCGTGCCGTTTCCTTTTCTTCTTCATCTATTTCAGGCTGTATAAGTATATGCCTCACATTTACCCTTTCATCCCTCCTGTCTATTACCTGTGCAATATGGTAGCCGAAACCTGACTGGAACACCTGGGAAATCCTGTCTTCCTTAAGCGAGAAAACCGCATTTGCAAAATCAGGGTCAAGGTCGCTTCTTGATACAAAACCCAGTTCCCCGCCTCTTCTGGCTGTTCCTTCATCATGCGAGTAAAGGGCTGCCTGGGTTGCAAAGCTGCTTTCCCCGCTGATAATCCTCTGCCTCATATTATTCAGCCGCTGAACAACCCTGAACTCTTCAGCTTCTGTATATTCGGGGTATTTGACTATTTGCCTGACTTCCACCTTTGAAGGTATCATGGGAATACTGTCGGGATGAAGGTTGTTGTAATACTCCTTTACCTCTGAAGGGGTGATCCTTACATTCTCAGTTATTTTCATCTGCATTCTTTGGGTAAGCATCTGCTCTTTTATCGGATCCCTGAGGTCATCCCTGATCTCGAAAATAGACCTGTTAAAGTAATCTTCAAGTTTTTGCTCCGAGCCGATCTGGCGGATAAAGAACTGCATCCGGTTATTAAGCTCCATTTCAACATCAGCATCTGATATCTCAACGCTGTCAACATCCGCCTGGGTTACCAGCAGCTTCTGTACGAGGAAATCCTCAAGCAGTTCGCATCTCATATTTTCTGTCATTCTGACTCCCTGGGCGCGAAGCTGTTGTATATATTCTTCCAGTTCCGACTGAAGGATTATATTGTCGCCCACTACCGCAACCACCTGGTCTACAACCCTATCCTGTGCAGCTGATTTAACGGGTATTGCAATTGCAAATGAAAGAATTAAACTGACATTGATTATATAATTTATTAACTTCCTTTTTCTCATCATTTACGTTTTGGTTTTTTTAATGTTTCTTTTGCGTTACTTCTAATTTTAAAATCGGTTTTACTGTGCACTTTATTATATATTATGTGTTAAAAATTGAAAAACTTTTATTTTGCACCACTTTTTACAGGCTTATAGCCGTCAACTTTTCCCGGTCAACCCGCACCCTGTATCTTTCACGAAGTTCATCCAGCCAGCTCTCTTCCAGGTAATCCTGGTAATCCTGCATCACCTCTTCCTTAACCATTTCGAGAGGCTTCGGTTCCGGTTCAACAACTTCGTGTACAAGCACCACAAAATAGTTGTCTCCTCCCCGGAATATATTTTCACCTATCCCTCTTTCCCATTCAACTAAATCTGTAAGTTCCGAATCGCCTTTTGAAAAATGATCCCTCCTGGCTGTAACCACTTGTTCACCGGATAAACGGTTTACCCTGTTGAGTAACCATTCAGTGTCTCTTCTGCCGGAGAGGACTCTTTCTGCAAGACTTGCAGTGCGCCTTGCCGCTCTTTCGTTTGGAGCCGTGAAAATTGTTGCATCGATCCTGGTTTCCCATCCGTAATCGGACTTGTTTTGCTCGTAAAAGTCAGCAAACCTTTTACTTTCAGGAGAAATCTCCGACCATATCCGCTTTTTTGTTATTTCATAAAGAAGCAGTCCGTCTTTATACTCATTCACCCGGTAGCGAAAACCGGGGTACTTTTCTTCAAGCCTGTTGTTTTCAAAACTGATCAGGGTTGTCTCCACATATTCCTTGTACATCTCTTCAATATAATTTGCATGGAGAGCCTTATCATGCTTTCTTATCAGCTTGTCAATATGTGAAATAAACTCACCGAGAGAAACCTGCTCCCCTGCGAATGAAAAGAGGGGCTGGGATTTCTGCATCCCTGTGATCATTTCGAGGTCTGTGCGGGTTACAATACTGTCACCTGCACGGGTAAACACCCTGAGCAGTTGAGTGTTCTCCCTGAAATTATACTCTTTCTTCAGTGAGTTTACAAAAGATGATCTTATTATCCTCTCTCGTTCACCCCCGTATGAAATGATACGGTTTTTAAGATCCTCACTTATTTCAGGGTATGGAGGCAAAGGTTTCCTGTCAATCAGTTTTACAATATGCCACCCGTAGCGTGTTCTGAACGGTTCTGAAAAATCACCCGGAGAACTTAATGAAAAGGCAGCTTCCTCAAATTCATTCACCATTGTTCCCGCACCGAACCAGGGCAGCAAACCACCCTCCTGCGCCGAACTTCTGTCGTCTGAGTATTCCCGGGCAAGTTTTTCAAAAGATTCTCCCTGGCGGAGTCTACGGTACAGCTCGTCTGCTCTTTCCTTTGCTTCTTCTTCATTTTTGCCGTTTATGGCTATCATGATGTGGGCTGTCCTTGCTTCACCGAATGAATCGTTTATGTCATTCACCCGGATAATGTGGTATCCGAATGATGTTCTGACAGGCTCTGACAGATCACCCGGCCTGCTGTTATATACGAATGTTTCGAAAGGATAACTCATCTGCAGTGCAGTGAAATAGCCCAGATCACCGGCGTTCTGCTTGACCGACGGGTCGTCAGATGTTGCCATGGCAACAAACCTGAAGGGCTCTCCATTCACTATTCTTTCACGGATCTCCATAGCTTTTTTGTAAGCTTCCAGCGTGTCAGCGGGTTCAGGGTACAACCCAAGCCTTACCATAATGTGGCTTGCATTTACGTTGTATCTCAGGCGGTCGTATGCCTCCCTGGCCAGTTTTTCCAGAGCTACACTATCGGTCAGATAAGGTCTTGCCAGCTTTTCCCTGTGGGAAGCCACTTCGTCAATTAATCCGGGTGACTCATGAAGTCCGGCCTCTTTGGCATCGGCTACCTTAAGCTTGTAATTGATGAACACCTCAAGGAATTCGTTTAACGGCCTGTCTTTGAAAAACTCGTAGTTTTGCCTGTATGAGTGAACAAACTCTCCTGTAGTTATCTCCGTACCGTTAATGGTAATCAGAACTTCCCCGTTGCTGCTTCCTGAAGAGCTGAGGGGGAAAATGAAAAGCATAATCAGCTTTATCAGAATATATCCTTTTTTCATTTTTCTGCCTGTTTGGTTGTTATCCACATGCAAGTTGTCCTGATTACCTGCTGTAATTAGGTGCTTCGCTGGTAATGGTTACATCATGCGGGTGGCTTTCATTGAGTCCTGAATTTGTTATCCTTATGAACCTGGCTTTTTTAAGCGCCTCAATATTTTCTGCACCGCAATATCCCATGCCCGCCCTTAGTCCGCCTACCATCTGGTAAACCACTTCGGCAAGCGTTCCCTTGTAAGGGATCCTTCCCGATATTCCTTCAGGCACAAGCTTCTGTATATCGTCTTCCATATCCTGAAAATATCGATCTTTTGACCCCTGCTGCATGGCTTCGATCGAGCCCATACCCCTGTATGCCTTGAATTTCCTGCCGCTGTAAATAATTGTTTCTCCGGGTGACTCTTCAACACCTGCAATCAGCGACCCTGCCATAATGCAATCGGCTCCTGCAGCAATTGCCTTAACAATATCACCTGAATAACGTATGCCTCCGTCAGCTATAACCGGCACGCCGCTTCCCTTTATGGCTGAGGCAACGTCGTATATAGCCGTTAATTGCGGAATGCCAACGCCTGCAATTACCCTTGTGGTACATATGGAACCCGGACCTATTCCCACTTTGACTGCATCCGCTCCGTTATCGGCAAGTTCCTTTGCGGCAACAGCGGTGCCAATGTTGCCTACAACAACATCTATGTTGTTGTACCGTTTCTTCATGTCCTTCAGCAGACCAATAACCCCTTTTGTATGACCGTGGGCTGTATCAATAACAAGTGCATCTGTGCCTGCTTCAATAAGCATCTCAACCCTTTCAAAAACATCAGGAGTAATACCTGTTCCCGCAGCCACTCTCAGACGCCCTTTTTCATCCTTGCATGCAAAAGGGTTGTCTTTTGCCTTGGTAATATCCTTGTAGGTCAGAAGTCCTATCAGCTTATTATCCCTGTCCACTACCGGCAGCTTTTCTATCTTATGCTTCTGCAGTATCTGGGCAGCTTTTTCAAGGTCAGTTGGTTGTGAGGTTGTTACAATATTCTCACTTGTCATAACCTCACTGATCGGCTTGTTCATATTATTCTGGAATCGCAGGTCGCGGTTGGTTACAATCCCTATCAGGTAACCCTTGTCGTCAACCACCGGAATCCCGCCGATCTGGTACTCCTTCATTATATTGAGGGCATCTTCCACGGTACTGTTTTTAAGTATAGTTACCGGATTGTATATCATTCCGCTTTCAGCCCTTTTGACTATCTTGACCTGTTTTGCCTGTTCCTCCTTTGTCATATTCTTGTGTATAACGCCAATTCCTCCGGCGCGCGCAATGGCAATAGCAAGGGGAGCTTCAGTAACAGTATCCATTGCGGCTGAAACTACGGGGGTGTTGATCCTGATATTACGTGAAAAAAATGAAGATATATCGACATTTCTCGGAAGAACTTCGGAATATGAGGGAACCAGAAGAACGTCATCAAATGTTACGCCTTCACCGGTAATTTTTTCAGATTCAAATGTCATTTGATAAATTTTAGTTATTTTTAAAATACCTCAAGATACAAAAAACGGTGGATGCAAATTTAGCTTTTCGTTTTTATGTAACCAACTGTTTTATGGTGTAATTATTGTTGGATTAATCTGATAAAAAAGGTGGAACATTTCAGTAACATACTGTCGCGTTACTGGGGTTACGATTCTTTCAGGCCCTTGCAGTATGAGATCATCCGGTCAGTTGCTGAGGGGAAAGATACGCTTGCACTTATGCCTACAGGGGGTGGTAAGTCAATTACTTTCCAGGTGCCGGCCCTTGCAGGGGAGGGGATATGCATTGTGGTGACACCGCTTATCTCACTGATGAAAGACCAGGTGGAAAACCTTATCAAAAGAGGAATAAAGGCGGTTGCTGTTTTTTCCGGAATGAGCAGGTATGAGATGGATGTATCACTTGACAATTGCATTTACGGCAATTACAAATTCCTGTATGTGTCGCCTGAAAGACTTGGTACCGAGCTGTTCCGTGCCAGGGTCGTGAAAATGCCCGTAAACCTGATTGCAGTTGATGAAGCTCACTGCATTTCCCAGTGGGGATATGACTTCAGGCCTTCTTACCTGCAGATATCCCGGCTCAGGGAGCTGCTTCCTGATGTCCCGGTTCTTGCACTTACGGCTACTGCAACACCAAAGGTGGCCGATGATATCCAGGAAAAACTGCTTTTCAGGAAGAAGAATCTTCTGAAGAAGAGTTTTGCCCGTGAGAACCTCCGCTACATAGTCAGAAACACCGAAGACAAAATAAAGCAGCTTCTCCGTGTAGTGCAGGGGGTAGGGGGATCAGGTATTGTGTATGTAAGAAGCCGTAAAAAAACCGGAGAAATTGCCGATTACCTTCTGAGGAATGGTATTTCGGCCGAATCGTACCATGCCGGCCTGAAAATGGATTTGCGCAATGAAAAGCAGAACGACTGGAGAAATGATAAAACGGATGTTATTGTTGCAACAAATGCTTTCGGCATGGGTATTGACAAGCCTGATGTAAGGTTCGTGGTGCATATGGACTTGCCTGATTCACTGGAAGCCTATTTCCAGGAGGCAGGTCGCGCCGGGAGGGACGGTGAAGCGTCATTTGCCGTGCTGCTTTATAATGAATCGGACAAGATAAGTGTTAAGCAAAGGATGAAGGTAAATTTCCCCGGGTTAGACCTTGTTAAGAGGGTTTACCAGGCCCTGGGGAGTTATTTCAGGGTACCTTATGGCGGTGGCCGTGATATGGTTTTTGATTTCAATCTTCTTGATTTCTCTTCTTCTTACAGTTTTCATCCGCTTACTGCCTATTCCTGTCTGAAGACCCTTGAGAAAGCAGGGTATATTGAGCTTACTGACGAAGTCAACAATCCTTCCAGGATCTTTTTTACAACCGGAAGGGATGAGCTTTACCGGTTCCAGGTTGCAAATGCAAGTTTTGACTCTTTCATAAAACTATTGTTACGCTCTTACTCAGGTGTTTTTTCAGGATTCGTGCCTATTGATGAAGAATTCCTTGCAAGGAAAGCTTCTGTTTCCCGTGACATTGTTTACCAGTACCTTACAAGTCTGGCAAAGCAAAAGATCATTCAGTACGTACCTTCCAAAAAGACACCGCTCATTGTATTCACAACTGAAAGAATGGATGAGAACTCACTTTATCTCTCAACTTCATCATACAAGGAAAGGAAAAAAAGATACGAAGAGAGGGTTTACGCTATGCTCAGTTATGCCACTACCGGAGGAAAGTGCAGGAGCAGGATGCTTTTGGCCTATTTTGGCGAAGATGATGCACCGGAGTGTGGGATATGCGATTATTGCAACAGCAGAAACGGGGAAGAATTAAGCAGGTATGAGGCTGATATGATAGAGGAGAATATCAGGGCAGTGCTCAGGCATGGCAACGTTTTGCTGGATGAGCTGGTTGACCTGCTTGATCACCCTCCTGAAAAAGCCCTGAAAGTTATCCGCTGGCTTATTGACAACAAAAAGCTTGTTTATGGTGAAGGCAACATTGTGAAGTGGGCAGAAGATTAATGGATTAAGGTTATGTTGGTTTGTTTTTGTAATTTTGCAGTTGTTTCAGAATACTTTTTATGGAAAATGACAGGAGTGACCTGGTATATTCCGGTCCGGTAATAGAATTTGTAGCGGTTGCCAATGAGTATTGCTCTTATGCGGAGCAGGCGGAAGGGTTTGAAAAGCGTGATTTTATTGACAAATCCCGGAAGATACTCTCTTTGCTCTATTATAAAGCTACCCTGTTGCCCCGTACCGAGCCTTTCTATGAGGAGGGGAATGAGAAATTTGTAACTGAAGAGGACTGGAACCATGTGCACCATGCAATACTGAAAAAGCTGGGCAAGCATAATGACTATCCCGAAGTGTTCGACCCGGTTTACAGGGATACGGAAGATCAGGTTGGTGGCAGCATTGCGGAGGATATGGCAGATATTTACCAGGACCTCAGGGATTTTCTGATGGTTTACCGGATGGGGACTGTTGAGCTTATGAACGATTCGCTTTGGGAATGCATACTCAATTTTGAGCAGTACTGGGGTCAGAAGCTAGTAAACTCCCTGCGTGCAATTCATTCGTTACTCTGCAGTGGTGAGAACCTGGATGAAGAGGGCGGTGAAGATGAAACAGAAGATGATCCGGAAAAGCATGATACCAGCCACTGGATAATCTCTCAGCGGAAAAGGATGTGGTATGGAAAAGATGAGTAGTATGTTTGCTTCAAATATAACACCTGAGGAGATAAGGACACTTCCCCGCTCCGGTTTCAGCGGGGAAATAATTGTAGTTGACGACCCCCGGTCGGTTCCTGAAGCAGTTGAGATGATGGGCAGGTATGATGTGATGGGGTTTGATACCGAAACAAAGCCTGCTTTCCGGAAAGGAGTATTTAATAGTATATCGCTTCTTCAGTTTGCGGTAAGCGATAAGGCATTTCTTTTCCGGCTGAACAGAACCGGCTTGCCTCAGCAGCTTGCAGAGATACTTTCCAGTCACCAGGTTACAAAGGCAGGAGTTGCCATAAAGGATGATATTGCTGGACTTCAGCAGATAGAGCCATTTGACCCGGCCGGATTTGTAGAGCTTCAGGATTATGTAAACCAGTTCGGTATAGAGAGTAATGGTTTGAGGAAACTTGCCGCGATAGTTCTTGGCATTCACATATCCAAAAAGGAACAGAT
>PUMT01000110.1 GCA_003551495.1 Bacteroidota bacterium | reverse complement strand
CGATATCACAAAGATCAACTACGTGAACGGCGGCCAGTACCTTTATCCGCTGGTAATGGACAGGGAGATGGGACATGAATGGGACAGGCCGTACATAGGCCATGAAGATATGATCTATCAGACGGGGGAAGGCATTATTGTTGAATAAGATCTTCAAATGTTTTTTTAAAAAAAATAATATTTCATTTATGAAAAAATTGATTTTTACCATCTTGCCGGTACTTGCATGCCTGCTTATCATTGCATGCGTTCCTGAAACAAGGACGGGGTCGGAAAAGGACAGGGAAGCGTTGTTTTATTATATAATGGAAAAGACAATCGAAAGGGAGTCCATTTCCGAACCAAAGACAAGGGTAATGAATTTCGATCCTCTAAGGGAAATGCTGAGGTTCAGGGATGAAATGATCAATGCGCAAACTGATGAAGAGCTCTTCAGGGTATTGCTTAAGATGAGCAATGTAAGACGCGACCGCCATGCCGTGGTCGATCCTGTGGATAACGGACTTGTTGTCGATACTGAAACAGACCGCAGCGCCCCATTGATATTTCAGACTGATTATGGGACTCCGGGTGAATATTTTTTCTTTGTGGGTGATTATTCTGTTGATATATCCGATTATACTGCAAATGCAAAACCCGGGATAGGCGACAAGCTTCTTGCTGTAAATGATACTCCTGTTGAGGAATATATAGAAGAGCTGAGCCTCTATATGCGTTATTCAAGCTATAACGGACTGTGGAGGCAAATGGCGGAACATATAACGCGCCAGAACTTTCGCCTGCCTGTGCCACTCGACAGGGAAGAGGTTACTTTCACGCTGGAAAGTACCGATGGGGAAGTTTATGATCTGACGCTCCCTTACATTGACAGGAATGAAATTGAGTGGGAGGGATATTACCTCAGTCACGGTGATAACAGGTATCCTGGTTTTGAAAAGACAATATCTGCAGAATGTTACGATCTTTATGAGCATGAGAATTTGCCGGTGCTGGTATTGGACTGGTACGGGTTTCGCCCCACGCTAATTGAGGATGTTGACATACTTATTGAGTATGCCCGGGAGAACGGGCTCCTCGGACATGACGTTATATTTGACGGCACCAGGAGCCGGGGAGGTTCAAATGGGGCATACCTGATTCAGCGCCTCTTTTCAGACCCTTTCCTGGTAACTTATGGTAATCTGAAACTCAGCGATCTGACACCTTTGTTTATAGAAGACAGGGTGCAGGCTTATGAGGAGGAAAGGCTCGGAGGCACCAGGGATGGAGGGACTTGGCAGATTGAGTGGCTTACTACCGATGTTAAGGAGGCGTGGGAGAGAGGAGATAATTTCAGCAATAATGTGCCCCACAAATGTGCCCATTTGCCAAAGGATTCTGACGGCCGGCTGGAACCTGCCCCGGAGAGATTCAGAGGTAATGTGGTTAGTCTGATGGGCCCCTATGGAGGATCTCACCTGGATCAGTATGCATCAATGGTTGCAGATAACAGACTTGGTCCTGTTATAGGGATGCCTGCCGGAGGCTTCAGCAGTACCTGGGAGTTCGGCGAAATACTGGAGTTACCGCTGAGCGGTCAGCCGCTGGCTTACTTTGAATGGGGCATGGGCAATACCATCCGTCCCAACGTTGACCATCCGGTCGGTGTAGTCGATAAGTACGGCAGGCACTATGGAGAGGCTATGGACCCTGACGGTGTTGTGCTGGAAGGCAACCCCCCGCCGGTGGACATGTTTATTCCGGTGACGCGCGACAATTACCTTTCATATTACGATATACTGCTGGAAGAGGCAATGAAGTTGCTGGGCAGGTAACAAGCAGTCAGGATTTACATTGGAATGAAATTGATGCAGTGAGGTGCAATTAATATTTGCAGCACCTCAATGATATTTGTTTTAAGGAAAGCATTAACAGGCAGGATTGCTGCAGTTGAAGGAGTGATATCAGGCAGAGTTTTTTCTCTTTATTAATCTATAAAAAATCTTAATTATGAAAAAAATCCTTTTAATTGCAGCAGCAATCCTCCTTGCATTGCCGTTGCATTCCCAGATGAGGGATATTGACAATATCCTGACACAAAGGCAACAGGCAGAGCTTTACAACAAAAACCTCGAATGGAAGCTTGACAATGTGCTTCCTGAGATCATGCGGGAAGAGAACCTTGACATGTGGATAATAATCTGTTTTGAGTACAATGAAGACCCGGTTTACCGCACCCTCACCACATGGCCTCTTGATAATGCCAGACGCCTTTCGGTAATAGTATTTCACGATGCCCCTGACGGGTTCAGGAAATTGTCAGCCACATGGCATGGCGCAGCAGCTACAGGTTATATGTATGAGAGCATTTTCACCGACAGGTCGGATGGCGCAGAAGGCCAGTTTACGGCCATTGCCGATTATATCAGGGAGGCTCAACCGGAAAGGATCGGTATCAACTATGATCCCGAGTCAATAGATGATTTCAGTCATGCAAACGGACTGTCTCATTTTCATTATGAGAAGTTGTATGCTGCACTTGATCCGGAGTACCGTGAGCGTCTTGTGTCAGCAAAAACAGTGGTTATAAGGTGGTTCGAAACACGTACTCCATGGGAGGTCAGTTTCTACAGGCATGTTGCAGGTATAGCCCATGACCTGATAAGGGAATATTACAGCAATGCCGTAATAACTCCTGATGTAACCACAACTGATGACGTAAGGTGGTGGGTGGCAGAAAGGATAAAGGAGCTGAAACTTGACTACTGGTTTTTCCCATCATTCAGGATCATACGTTCACCCGAAAATATTGAAAAATACGGGCGTGACGATAATGTAATTCGCCGGGGGGATCTATTGCATGCTGATGTGGGAATAAGCTATATGGGACTGACCACGGATATGCAGCATAGCGGCTATGTACTGAGGGATGGTGAAACCGATGCACCGGAAGGCATAAAAGCCCTTTTTGAAAAAGGTAAAAGAATGCAGTATATCATTTTTGAAGAGATGGTGGAGGGGAGGACAGGAAATGAAATACTTCACAGGGTTCTTGAAAGGGGCGAAAAGGAAGGCCTTAATCCAATTATGTACACACATCCAGTCAACTACTATGGACACGGTTCGGGAATGACTATAGGCCGTACCGACCGTCAGGAATTTGTTGAAGGAACCGGTGAACACAAACTCTACAACAATACCACTTATGCAATAGAGTTCAGTGTTGCCGCAAGGGTACCCGAGTGGAACAACGAGATGGTAAGACTGGGATTTGAAGAGAATATGATCTTCACAGGCGGAAAAGCAAGATTCATTGACGGCCGCCAGGATAATCTTTACCTGATAAAATAATTTTCCCGGAAAACAGATAAAATAAATAAGAAAAAAACTCTTAAATTTTATTAGTTGACTCCACGGTGCTGATTGATATTAAAGCGACAAACATCACCGCAGCCAAAGCATTGAAAAGCGTTAGTGGTAGTTGCAGCTTGTTTTTTTGGGTGACATACATTGCCGCAGTCAAAGAATTGAAAAGCGTTAGTGGTAGAGCGGCTTTTTTGGGCGACATACATCACCGCAGCCAAAGAAGTAAAAGCTGTTAGTTGTAGTTGCAGCTTGTTTTTTTGGGTGACATACATTAGATTTACGGTTCATGTATACCAAAAACCCTTAAATTCCTAAGCTTTGAACAAAAATTTTTTCAAAAAGTACCTTCTTCCCGGATTTGTGTTCCAGTCAGTTATAATAGGCGGCGGATACGGCACAGGGAGGGAAATAGTAGAGTATTTCCTGAATTACGGTCCGGTAACCGGACTTATGGGGATGCTCCTGGTCACAACAGTTGTATGGGCGGTATTTCTGGCTTTGACCTTTGAGTTTACGAGGGTTTTCAAAGCCTATAATTACAAGGACTTTTTCAGGCAACTCCTGGGGAAATACTGGTTTGTTTTTGAAATAGTATTTCTTGTATATGTTCTTCTTGTACTTGCCGTTCTAAGCTCAGCTTCCGGTTCCATGCTCCTGAATGATTTCGGGATGCCATACTACCTGGGGGTGGCGATCATGCTGACCATTGTTGCAATCTTCACATTCAAGGGATCGGAAAAAATTGAAAAATTCCTTGCAATCTGGTCTTTTTTGCTTTGTGCAGTTTATCTTGTATTCCTGATAATAACATTATCAATGTTCGGGGACAGAATTTCTGCCAATTTCTCCGAACCGGCATCCGGTGGGGGAGGCTGGATAGTATCGGCATTCAAATACGGTTTCTACAATATGGCTAATGTAATTGGGGTAATATTTTGTATTTACCATATTGAAACACGTAAGGAGGCCGTTTCTGCCGGACTGATTGGCGGGTTTATCGGGATTATACCGGGTGTGCTTCTATTTGTGGCTCTTACTGCATATTATGTACCCGGTAGCGAAAACTGCGTTACAGCACAGGAGATACCTTCTGCATTTGCATTCGGACAAACAGGGATTTTTGCCCTTGCAGTGGTATTTCAGGTAATCCTTTTCGGAACCCTAATTGAAACAGGTACAGCCCTAATGCATGCTTTCAACGAAAGGGTATTCAGACCCGGTGCCCTGACTGCAAAAAAACCTCCCAGATATATGCGCCCCCTTATTGCAGGAGGTTTTATACTGATTGCCGTGGCATTGTCATCGTTCGGTATAATTGACCTTATTGCAAGGGGATACGGTATTATAAGCTGGTTTTTCCTTGCAGTTTTTCTGTTGCCCCTTGCAACCATAGGTGTCTATAAAATTGTCAAAAAGAAAAAAGATGAAGGCAATAGTCAAATATAAAGCCGGCCACGGGAATATTGAACTGAGGGATATTCCCGAACCCTTTCCCGGACGTGGCGAAGTCAAAATAAAAATAAAGGCAGCAAGTATTTGCGGCTCGGACCTTCATATTTACAAATGGGATATAGGTATTCCCACAAAGGTCCCGTTTGTTGTGGGCCATGAGTTTTCCGGTATTGTAACTGAAGTGGGCGACGGTGTGGAGGGTGTGGCCCCGGGCGACCGCGTTACTGCTGAAAACTCAAGGTATGTTTGCGGCAGGTGTACCTGTTGTATGACAGGAAACTATAATCTTTGCAGCGAGAGAAAAGCCACAGGGTATGCCTATGACGGTGGCTTTGCGGAATACTGCATTGTGCCTGCCGAACGCGTACACAAGCTTCCGGATAATGTAGATTTCATTACCGCATCACTGTCTGACCCATCTGCCTGTGTTTATCATGCCGTGCAGGAGCTGACCGGCATAAATGCCGGGGATATTGTGCTTATAACCGGGGCGGGTGCTATGGGACTTTTTTCGGTTCAGTATGTGAGGTCGAATGGTGGTATTCCGGTTATAACCGGTTTGGCGAAGGACAAAAGGAGGCTGGATGTTGCCACTACACTGGGTGCGGCAAAAACCGTAAATGTGGAAAACGAAAACCCTGCTGATATCATAAATGAAATTTCTGGCGGCGAGGGCGCAGATGTTGTTATTGAATGTTCAGGTGACGCAAAAGCGGCCGGTTCTGCTTTGAAACTGCTTAGAGCACGGGGCAAATTTGTCCAGGTAGGCATATTTGGAAAACCCATCGAATTTGACCTTGATACGGTTTTGTACAGGGAGATAGAGGTTATCGGTTCATTCAGCCAGAAGTACACTTCATGGAAAGAAGCAATAAAGCTTTATTCACAGGGAAAGATAGTGGCAAAACCACTTGTAACCGATATTCTTCCGCTTGAGGAGTGGGAGAGAGGTTTCAGGAAAATGTTTGATGGAGAAGCCATAAAAGTAGTTTTCGGTATGGAATGATTAGCAGTGGGATTTTCAATAAATACCGGATCAATTTCTAACTATTGTAAACATTATAAGTCCCAAATGCATCTGAAGAATATTTTCAATACAATTGATACGCACACTGCCGGCGGCCCCACAAGGGTGGTCGTTTCAGGGATCCCATCTCTTAAAGGCACTACCGTAAAGGAAAAAAAGGAATATTTCACGAAAGAGTTCGACCATACAAGAAAAATGTTGATGCAGGAGCCAAGAGGTCATGCAGGGATGTTCGGGGCTGTGCTGACTGATGCATGTGAACCGGATGCAGATACAGGTGTATTCTTCCTTACATCTGCCGGATACCTCGATATGTGCGTGCACAGTGCAATAGGTGTTGCAATGGCTTCATGGGAAACGGGAATCACTGCCACAACCAGGAAAACTATTGTTCTGGATACTCCTGCAGGTTTGATTCCGGTTGAAAGGATTGAAAACAGGGGAACCGTTTTATACAAACTCACAACCAGACCGGCATATGTCTGCTCCACCGGTAAGGATGCCGTTTTGCCGGAACAGGGAAGAACGTCTGCTGATGTTGTTTTCAGCGGTGTATTTTTCCTGATGATAGATATGGATCAGCACGGAATAAAGGTCACTGCTGAAAATGCTGCCGGGTTTATCAATTCAGCACCGGCGATTATTTCCGAATTCAACGGCAGTAAATCTCCGGACTGTCCGGTTAAAGGAAAAAAGGCGGATATTTCCATGGTTGTGTTCTACAATAAGATATCCCGGAATGAATCGCTTAACCTTGTAGTTTCAGCTTCGGGGGCACCAGACAGGTCGCCTTGCGGTGCCGGTACGGGAGCCCTGATGACCCTGATGCATAGCAGGGGAGAACTGGATATTAATGAGAATTTCACCAATAAAAGCCTTACAGGAACAGAAATGACCGGTTACCTGTCAGACGGAGAAAAATTAAACGAAATAAAAACATCGGTCCCGAATATTCTGAGTGAAGCCTATATTACAGGGTTTCACCAGTTTGTATCTGACTGCAATGATCCTTTGCACCCTTTCCTGATGTAAGCTCAGAAGCCCCGGCATTATTAACCGGGTTTTCCCGGGCTTTTTTCAGGATCATCAGCTTGAAATAGTTAAAAAAGCCCATACACCGCTCTTCAACAACCGCAAATGACTGCAATGAACTTATACTTCTGATCTTAAAATATGGTGTAAGTTTCAGTTGCCTGGAAAATTTGTTGAAGAACCTGTCAACATGCCTGATACCGTTTTCAGGTGTTTCATGATTCAGGATTATCAGAAGTCCGTTTTCCTTCATAACCCTGAAGCATTCCCTGATCATTTTATCCGGGTTTTCAGTTACGGCAATTACATGGCTTATGACAACATAATCAAAGAAACTGTCTTCAAACTCCATCTCTTCCCCGTTCATTGCTTTAAGAGTCAAACGGGTGCTGCATGGCCTTTTGTGAGCCACATCAATCGATTTTTGCGAAATGTCAATTCCAGTAATATCGTGTTTATTGTACATAGGTATGTGGGAACCGGTTCCAATCCCTACTTCAAGCAACTTCCCGTGAGGAAGTGAATTAACATAGTTGACAAGATCTTTTTTTTGTGGTTTCAAAAAAACATCTATCAGAGGATAAACTGAAACACAATTGTCATAGAATTTTTTTACTTCCACCATACAACATGGTTTTTTCGATTTTAATTTTACGGTTGGCCTTCCCTTTCCAGAAAAAATTCTTTCCGGTAAATAACCGAACGAATTCCGGACGATTTCTGGTATGTAAATCTGCTGAACTCATAAAAGGTGCATTCCGGAAATTATCTCACCGGCAATGCACCTTTTTATATTTAATAAAAGCGGAATGGCCTATTTGGATGAAGCACTCTTGCTTCTTTCGATTGATTGAAGCGCAAGATAGTTGTCGCCGAACTTTCTCAGGTTTTCAATTTCATCGTCAAAGTGGTCGAAATGATCTTCTTCATCTTCAACAAGCTGTTCGAAGAGCTTTTTGGAAACCGAATCGTTGTTTTCAGAGCAGATATTTGCCCACTTATTGTAATCTTCGGCTGCCTGACTTTCCATCTTTGCAGCCAGTTCAAGCATGGACTTGACATCGTGTATCTTTTCAACATTCCCGGCAGGCTTCATTTCAACCTCGCCATCCAGGAAAAGAATACGCTCCGCAAGATATTCCACGTGCATCATCTCGTCAATTGACACTTTTTTAAAAAGCTTGGCGAGCAGGTCATATCCCTGGTCATCACAGTGAAAATGAAAGTACATGTATTGATGTATAGCTGCCAGTTCATCGGCAACACCTTTGTTTAACAGTTCAATGCTTTTTTCCTTGTTCATATAAATTGTTTTTTACTGGTTAATAAAATAGTCATTTATAAAGACTAAAAGCAAAATTAGTGTTTATTGTTCACGGAACCAAATCAGTATTTTGCCGGCACACCTTCTTCCGGTATTGTGTTCAGGATGAAATCGCGCAAATGGTCATTAGATAACTCAAGGTCCTCGTGACGGAGGTACATCATATGCCCGCTTCTGTATCCTTCAAATCTCATCCTGTCAGAAAGCCTGCCGGATGGATCCATGTGCCAAAGGTTATATTTGGCATTGAAATAGTCTGTGGCTCCGTCGAAGTAACCCGACTGAACCAATACGTGAAGGAACGGGTTTTCAGCCATTGCATGGCGAAGGTTCAGTCCGGTACGGTCATTGCTGCGGTCCCACGGATGAACACGTCCGCCAATCTGCCAGTATTCAAGATCTGTTTCATATTCAAGTTTTTCCCGTAAATAGTGATTTATGGCAGGGGCAAAACTGTGGTTCCATGCGGCCATTTCTGCGGCATAGTCATACCTGTCGCCTGCATTTTCCCTGTCTATACCTTTATACCTTGAGTCGAGCCTCCCAATGGTATAACCCCTGTCGCGCAATAGTTCCTTCCAGAAAAATGATGTAGGCACTGCCAGGTTGTAGTTCATTACAACCTCTTCCGAGAGTCCTGAATAACGGGATACCTGACGGGCAATATCCCTTCTGCGCTGCTCATCAAGAGAACCTCCACGGGTAAGTGCCGGAAGCAGCTCTTCAATTGTGAAATCTTCCACAACAGGCAGAATATCGTACAAGTCCTGCTGCTGCAGGTCGCTGTCAAGTGCTTCGTGATACCAGGCTGTAGCTGCATAGTAGGGAAGGTTGAGTGCATCCCTTACCGGGCCGCTCCTGTCAAGTCCAAGACCGGTCGGTGAAACAAGTATTACTCCATTCAGGAACATATGGTGTGCCCCCTGAAGCCTCCTTGCCAGTCCGGCCACCCGGGTGGTGCCGTAACTTTCCCCTTTCAGGTATTTGGGTGAGATCCACCGGTTATGCCTTGATATAAAAGCTGATATCCATTCGGCCAGATATGCAATATCTGAGTTTACTCCGAAAAAGGTATCCCTGCTCACATCCTTGTCAATTATCCGTGAAAACCCGGTATTAACGGGATCTACATAAACAATGTCGGCCACATCCAGTATGGAATGATCGTTGTTTACAACACCATATGGCTGAATTGGGTAGCCTTCTTCGTCGATCTTCAGGAATCGCGGACCGGTATAACCGATATGCATCCAAACAGAAGAGGAGCCCGGTCCGCCATTAAACGAAAATACAATTGGGCGCCTGCTTTTATCCTGAATGTCACTTCTTTCGTAGAAAACATAAAAAACTGTTGCAATCGGGTCCCCGTCATCGTTCCAAACGGGCTGGGTTCCGGCAGTTGCATTGTAGGGTACGCGTTCCCCTTTGATAATTACTTCATGCTGTGTGGTAACTGATCCATCAACCTTGATTTCGCGTTTTTGGGCATCAGCGGGTGTGATAAATAAAACGGCAATAAATGATGCCAGTAATGAAAACCTCAGGAGAAAGCACCTGGAAACTTTAAATTCACGCATAATACTTGTTCTTTAGGGTTAAGTAAATTTTTTAACACTTAAAGTTAAAAAAATATATCAAATTGTTGCAAGACAAAGTAATTTCATCATTCTCCCCGCTGCCCGAAAATGGTGCGGGTAATCATAATACTGCTGCAGCATAACATATGATAAATTTATTATGCTATTATATTCAAGTTTTGTAATATTGTCCCGGAAACTTAAAATCTTGATTTATTATGCTCGAAACTATATTCAAACACAGGACAATACGCAAGTATAAAAGCACTCCGATCGATGATTCAATCCTTGAAGAGATACTGAAAGCCGGAACCAGGGCTTCGACCACCGGCAATGCCCAGGTTTACAGTATGGTTGTAACAAGGGACAAGGAATTGCGCAAGAAGCTGTGGGAAACTCAGTTCAAGCAGGATATGGTCAGGGAGGCGCCCGTTGTGATCACTTTTTGTGCCGATGTGAACCGTTTCAGCAAGTGGTGCATTCACAGGAATGCAGACCCGCATTATCATAACTTCCTGTGGTTTTTTACCGCTTCTATAGATGCGTTGCTGGCTTCGCAGAATGTTGCACTGGCGGCAGAGGCTAATGGACTGGGTATTTGTTACATGGGCCCAACCATTTATATGGCAAGAAAGATAATTGATATCCTGAATCTGCCAAAGGGAGTGGTGCCCGTTGCAACCCTGGTTGTGGGTTATCCTGATGAGGAGCCCGGACTGACCGACAGGCTGCCACTGGAAGGGGTAGTTCATTATGAAACCTATAAAGACTACACAAAAGAGGATATCGACCGTATATATGCAGAAAAGGAAGCTCTTGAAGAGACAAAAGAGCTGCTCTTGATCAATGAGAAGGAGACCCTTGCGCAAATATTTACTGACAACCGTTACAAGAAGGATGACAATATACATTTTTCAAAGGAGTTGCTGCAGGTAATAAGGGAACAGGGATTCATGGGTGATGAAAAGTAGCTTTAACACTAAAATGCTCCCGGGCAAATTCACGCCTGTAGGGATATGATTTTACCCAAATGAAGCGGGTTTATAAGTTAAATTAAACTGTTCCGTCATGAACAATAACAGGTGGGATTTAAATGGCAAAAAGGCTCTTGTTACAGGAGCCACAAAAGGAATAGGGCTTCAGATCGCACGGGAGCTTCTTTCGCTCGGGGCAGACCTTTTCATTACTGCCAGGAATGAAGGGGACATCAAAAAAACCATTGCTGAAATGGGAGGATCAAGGGTTATGGGACTGGCAACGGATGTTAGTGATGCCTCCTCAAGGGAGAAGCTGCTTGAAAAAGTTTCCCGGGAATGGAAAGATCTTGATATTCTTGTAAACAATGCCGGGAAGAACATAAGGAAGAAAACCCCCGATTACAGTCCGGGTGAGTATGATGAAATAATGGAAACCAACCTGCGCTCCGCTTTTGAACTTTGCAGGTTGTTTTATCCTATGCTGAAAACATCTGGTAACTCGTCTATAGTAAATGTGAGTTCGGTTGCAGGATCAACCGCTGTTCGCACTGGTGCTGTTTACGGAATGACAAAAGCTGCAATGGATCAATTGACGAGGTACCTGGCCGTTGAATGGGCGGCTGACGGCATAAGGGTAAACGGTGTAGCCCCATGGTATATCCGTACACCTCTTGCTGAAGCAGTGCTTAAAAACCGTGAATACCTCGAGGAGGTGCTTTCACGAACTCCTTTGGGAAGGACAGGAGAACCGGAAGAGGTGTCGGCTGCGGTGGCTTTTCTCTGTATGCCTGCATCTTCCTATATAACCGGTCAGACGCTTTTTATTGACGGGGGATTCTCAGTTTACGGTTTTTAGCAGTGTGCAGGGAATTTTTTGAATACCCAATATATTATATCTTCCCGAAATGAACTGGGAACAGGCTATTGATGAGTTCAAGGTTTTTATACGACTGGAAAAGTCGCTTTCAGACAATTCCCTGAGCGCTTATCTGACTGATATCAACAAATTCCGCTCTTTTATCGGTTCGGAGCATCCCACTGTCTACCCCCGGGATGTGAAGCCGGAGCACCTCAGGGAATTCCTGAAAACTCTTTCAAACATTGGCATAGGAGCCCGTTCACAGGCGCGAATAATCTCAGGTATAAGGGCTTTTTTCGGGTTCCTTCTGATAAACGACCTGATTGATTCTGACCCTACCAGACTGATCGATCTCCCGAGAACCGGCAGGAAACTTCCCGAAGTCCTTTCTGTGAATGAAATAGAGAATATGCTTGATGCAATAGATATGAGCAGGCCATTCGGACTGAGAAACAAGACTATTATTGAGGTAATGTACGGTTGCGGATTAAGGGTTTCGGAGGCTGTAAACCTTGAAATAACCGATCTGTACCTAAAACAGGGCTTTATAAGGATAACGGGCAAGGGTGGCAAGCAGCGCCTTGTTCCCCTGGGAGGGAAAGCAGCAAAATGCCTTGTTCTTTATCTTGAGGAAAGAAGGAGGTTGAAAATTTCAAAAGGTTTTGAGAACAGGGTATTTCTTAACAGGCTCGGGAAAAGCCTGACACGTGTTATGGTATTTACCATTGTAAAGGACCTTGCGCTCAGTGCGGGCATCAAAAAGAAAATAAGCCCGCACACCTTCAGGCACTCTTTTGCCTCTCATCTGATTGACGGGGGTGCAGACCTCAGGGCAGTCCAGGAAATGCTCGGCCATGAATCGATTCTTACAACTGAAATATATACTCACATCGACAGGGAATACCTCAGGGACGCCATAATTAGGTTCCATCCCCGTTCCTGACCATAACTTTTCAGAGTTTCCCTGCAAGTCCCTTTTCTATAAGTTCAAACAAGCGGTTTATATTTTCAGCTGTTTCCTCGTCAAAATCCTTAAGGGTAAGCTGTTGCTCCCTTGAGTAAGCTGAAAAAGCTGCTGAAAGAAGTTCGTTCGACAGGTTGTTTTCTTTTATATATGATGTGTTTGAACCGGTAATGCCTGTTCTTTTTTTCAGGATATGTTTTTTGAAATCGAGTGCAGAGAACAATTCTTCCGGACCCCCGAATTCTTTTGAAATTGCAAGTTTTCCGGATTCGCAGCTGTTACCGGCAAAATGCTCAAGCAGGTTGTCCCCATCAATATATTCGCCTTCTTCTTTGCTTTCTCCGTTGAACTTCAGGATTACAAATTCAACTCCCCATCCCAGCATTATATTTGCAATGTTTGCCGCTCCGCCTGCACCTCCGGCCGGGATGAAAAAAATCTTTTTCTTCCTCTCAGACATCCTGTAAAGAGCAGTTAAATAATTATAGGAGTTAATGCCTTCTATAATAACATTGTTCTTTTTCTGAACGAAAGGCTGTTCCCATAAACGGGTTCCCATAACCGAATAAAGAGGAGAAAGTGTATCATTTGTCGTTGCATGCAGGTTATGCGCACTGTAAACAACAGTCTCACTGCAGTCACTCCCCTCCTGTGCCCTCTGAATCGCCATTAACCTGTAGAGCCTGTTCAGGTCTATAAGGTGTGGCGAATGAGTTGTGTAAATGACCTGCATGCTGTCCTTTATATACTCAAACACTTTCAGAACGTCTTCCTGGGCCCGCGCATGCAGGCTGAGTCCGGGTTCATCAATTAGAAGCACCTGCTTTTGCTTACCGTTTCCAATTGCATTTGCCTTGAGTTCGAGGTAAAATGAAAGGAACCATCTGACGCCGCGACTTCTTTGTTTGGGATAGAGCCTTTCATGATCGTCCTTTATCCAGAACTCAAGATAGGGTTTGCCCTTTTTATCGGGATGTGAATAGTCGTAGTGCTCAAGCTCAAAATTGATCCTGATCTTGTTGGTTTTGCCCACATTTTGCCTCCAGTATTCACGGAAGTTAACGGTGATCTCGCCGTTCAGGTTTTCAATTTTTTGTTTCATTATGCGGTTATTCGACTGCATGAAGAATTCAGGCTCTAGTCCGGCCACTATCAGGAAATTTTTCACAGCCTTGTAGCCTTCGGACTTCGTGTTGTTGTTTAAAATATCTTCAAGGTCGATCCTGTTGGGAAGGAGACTGCTGAAATCCTCGAAGAATACAAACCGGGGAAGTAAACTGAAAAATTCATTGCCTGCCTCTTCTGCCGATAAGTATTTTGCAGCCGATTCGGTCTCTTCAGAAGCCTCTTTTTCTGCGGCAAACAGTTGATATCCGTTCAGAATCTTCTCCATTACTGAAGTTTTATACAGTAGTTGCCTTTGAATGTCACCGGTTTCTGGCTCATCTGAGGTTAATGGACTCTCCAAAGTACTACCATTTTTATTTTTAGCCTGTTCGAGGGTAAGAAGGATTTGTTTACCGTATTCGGAAACCGTTTCAGTTTTTTCAATATAACCTTTCTTTTCATTGATGCGGGTGCAGTAGTTTTTGATCTGTTCTTCCAGTTTGTTTATCTCATTTTGTATAAAACCGGCCTCCTTCCTTTTCTTTTCCTTCTCTATTTTACCTGGAAACAGTTTTTTTGTTTTTGACAGTTTGCCTGCCAGCTCATTCTTTTTTTGTTTAATCTGCAAAATGCTGTTTTCCATATCACTTATT
>PUMT01000266.1 GCA_003551495.1 Bacteroidota bacterium | reverse complement strand
GATGAGTTTATCTCCTATTTCCACATTTTCAGAGGTGTATTCGGATATGTTTTTTGCATAATCCCCGACGAAAAGGAAGTAGCCTCCCGGTGTACCAAAGTCGGTCTGGAATATAAGAGGAATACTTCGGTTTACTCCACGTCTTACATCCAGTCCGTCATCAACCAGGTCTACCGATGTGTGCCTGTCGCGCCTTACGTTACTCATCTTCAGCAATACTTTTACGAGGGCTTCCTCTGTATCTGCGGCAATCATCTCCTCCCTGAAAGCGAGCATTTCTCTGAGGGGGCAGAAATTCATCACCCTTGTTTTGGGCTCTGAGATTGATTCCCTTTCAATGGATTTTTCGATTATGTAATTGAAAAGTGCTTCGCGGTCTTCTTTTGTACCTGCGCCGGGGCCGGATTCCCCGCAGGAGGTGAAACTTGCCGCCAGAAATATGGCAGATAAAATAATCGATGTTATTCTCATAGTTAAATGTTTTTTAGAGTTAGGTTCATTAGTTGCGTTATAATAATTTAAACCGCTATTTATCTTGAAATACCGAAACACTTGTTAGTTGTTATTTTAAAATTGGCCTGATATATTTAAATTCATTTGTTATTGGTTAATTCTTTAAAATAGTGGTTTTTGCATTTTGTTTCTTCTTTTTTAAAAACTGAGATAGCCTGTTAAATGCCGGTAAAAAATGAAGGCGGGATTAAACGCCCGCCCTCACTTCCTGCTCAAGAAAAAACTGCTGCAATACTTTAATTATTTTAAGGCTGTATCCTCAAGCGGAATATTTTATAATTTTCACTTGGGATGACATCCCTTTCTTCAAGCACCAGGAAGAGAGTCCTCCTTTCTACTGGTATTGTCAGTCCGATGCTGATTGTACCGAAGCTGCTGTTGGCAGGGATTGTTATTATTCCGTTGTCAAGGATATTGTAGTCTTCACCTTCAACTGCATCTGTTGGCCAGTGATCAAATCTGTCATGTCCCGGCTGTTCCAGTACAAGCTTGTTCTCGTCATGGTCGCGGTACACCTCTTCGGCGATATAGTATCCTATCTCCAGTGGTTGGGCATTCTGGGCCCCTATCATTGAAACCTGGAGTTCTGCATCGGGAGTATCTTCTCTTATTGTTGCTCCCCAGAATGATCCGTTTGTAGACCAGCTTGCATTCTCATGTGTAAGGTGGGAAAACTCAACAACCCGGGGCCCCTGGTAAGTTCTGTCGTTCATTCCCTCGTAGCACGACTGGCTTATGAATACCATTGCCGCTATTAATGGGATTAATATTGTTTTAAAGTTTTTCATATCACAATAATTTTAAAATTTTAATATCCTGGATTCTGGAGGCAGTTTGGGTTGGTAGCTATCTCGCTTGAGATGGGGATACGTCCAACCACCCTGTAATCAGTGAATGATATGGGTCCTGCATCTGCCCCGTCATCCACGCCGGGTATCCCTTTAGGTATGTCCATGCCTCTTCTGACGTGGTCAAACCAACGGTGAGACATTTCTGCGAAATACTCAACCCTTTTGTCCGCAAAGAGTATTTCAATGAAATCTTCCTTGTTATCAGCATCGATTTCCAGGTGCCCTATACCCCTGTGGTCGCGGTATATCTGGAGCATCATTTTTGCATCGTCAAGCTCATTGAGTTCGGCATAAGCTTCTGCAGCTATGAAATACATCTCCGGCATGCGGATCAACTTGATATCATCCCAGTAGTTTTGCCCACGGTAGCTTGAGTATTTATCCTGCAAGAATATTTGCAGTCCACCTTTTAGGGCTTCATAATACATTTCACCTGCGGGATGCCCGAGAGCACCGTATTCATCAAGCTGGTTCACCAGGTCCTGGCGCAGTATTGCATCGCCGTATCCCACACCCGATTCGGGTCTGCCGTAAGATGCCATTCCTGTTATGCTGCTTCCCATTCCCGGCCTGTCGTCCTGGGAATATTTAAGTTCCAGAATTGACTCTGATCCGGGTGCGTTGGCGAATACAGGCAGGTATGTGCTTCTGTCGAATGCATTTACCAGGTCGTTTGGCGCTTCAGAGATAACATCTTCGGCATAATTGATCGCCTCCTGCCAGTTACCCATGAAAAGGTGCAGTCTTGCCATAATAGCCTTTACAGCTATGTCAGTGAAGTAATATGGATACTCCCTGTTTGGGACACCTTCCAGGTAATCAAGTGCTGTTTCCAGGTCATCAAGCACCAGCTGGTAGCCTTCCTCAATAGTTGCCCTTGCCTGGAAACTGCTTTCGTCAATTCCCACAAAAGGCTGGGTTTTAATAATTACACCCAGGGGTTCGCCCTGCACGAGGGGTTCCTGGTGCAAATATGGGCGGGCATATACTTTCAGGAGTTTGAAATAGAGATACCCGCGCATTGCATATATTTCACCCTTGAATTTTGCTATTTGTTCCTGTGAACCATCGGTATCGTCAATACTCCTGAGTACCATGTTGATGCGGTTTATGTCATTGTAACGTCCACTCCATATACCGAAATGTGCACCTTCCACATTTCGCGGATGGTTGACCATACGGTTCGAGTTGGTGGCTGCTATCTGCATATCGTCAGCCAGCATTGCCCCGGCCAGGTTCATATTGCGGTTCATCCATTCACCCTGCAGACGGTTATACAGCCCGGCAATGGTAGATTCAATCCCTTCAATAGTTTCCAGGGCTACATCCTGCGAGATGGCATGCTTGGGGTATCTTTCCACAAAATCTTCGCATGAGGCTGCCCCTATGAGCAGTCCGCTTACAAGCAGAAGAGATAGTATAAAGTTATATTTGTACATAATTGCTTCAGTTTTAGGGTTAAAAGCTTGTGTTAATTCCGATGGTAATGCTTCTGGCCTGTGGATATACGCCCTGGTCACTTCCGGTGAATTCCGGGTCTATACCAGAATAATCAGTCCACACATAAAGATTGGCTCCGCGGGCATATACCCTGATATTATCCATGTTCAGGCGTTCGGTCACTGAAACCGGGAGGGTATATGATAGTGTCAGGTCTTTCAACCGTGTGTAGTCATTCCTGTCGTACATGTGGCTTCCGACATTTGAGTTTGGCCTCAGTGCATTTCCTTCGTAGGCGTTGTCGTTCATAGGCCTGGGGACATCTGTAATATCACCCGGTTGCTGCCATCTGCGCTCATATACCCAGTTATACTGGTTCCTGTCTCCCGTTCCGCAGAACCAGTGCCTGTGGTCGGAGATGTAT
>PUMT01000023.1 GCA_003551495.1 Bacteroidota bacterium | reverse complement strand
TGGGGTTTGGCCTGTTCTTTCATTTCCAGAAGGTCTGCAATAGCCTGGTAAGAGTTGTCAACTTTGATAAGAGTGCAACTCACGGGGCGTGATGGCTTAAAATCGCGGCTTACTATTACAACCGATGCTCCAGTTTCATAAATGTGCTTTTCATATTTCGGGTTTGCAAGGAATGCAAGTGCGCCTGGTTTTCCTTCCTCAATCCTGGATACATTTGATATCCTTTCATTGGGATTGCCCACCACCTCTCCGTTAAGGTATTCGGCAATTTTCTTTGCCGTAAACTCCATTTGCATAATATTAATATGTTTTACTGTGTCATTTTAAATGCAAAACTAATATTTTAAAACTTTTCAATCTCTTTTGGGAAGCAAATAAAATATTTTTTTGTGATTTTTGATAAAAGTGATACGTTAAACATGTCAGATGCTTCAGTTATATCAACCAGTTTGCCGTTTTTGTGAAGTATTAAAATATTTTCATCTATGTCGCTGTAGGCATGGTTTGATATTTCGTCAGAAAAAACAAAATATGAGGCTTCATGCTCATTAATTCCGTATTTATTCATTACCTCCTCTTTAATCCTTCCGGTATAATCCGGGCAGAAGGGGGCGCTCCTTATCTCAACACGGAATAGTTTCCTGTTAACCAGATTGCATGAAAGTTTTGCTAATACAGGGTCATTATGTTCAGTCCACACCTTTGCAGAACTCATAATATCGTCATCATCCAGCATTGTGTAAAAATGGACAATTTCTTCATGCAGTCCGGGGTCTTCAAAGTCTTTTTTTTCTATCCTCCTGGAAAGAAAGTATTCCAACGGTGGTGTTGAAAACAGTTTTTCACCTCCAAGGGCAAGTTCCCTTGCTCTTCTCAGAAGCATCACAAGCAGGTATTCGGCTGCAATAACGGTTTTATGGAAATAGACCTGCCAGTACATAAGCCTGCGGGCAATAAGGAATTTTTCTATGGAATATATTCCCTTTGCATCTATTACAAGCATGTCGTTATGGACATTAAGCATTTTTATTATTCGTTCCGATCCGATAACCCCCTCTGTAACACCTGTGTAAAAGCTGTCCCGTTTCAGATAATCGAGCCGGTCAACATCAAGTTGCCCCGATACAAGCTGGTGCAGGAACTTCTTCCTGCATGAGCCGTTGAAAATACTTATTGCCGTGTCAAGATGTCCGTTATACTGGCGATTCAAAACATCAAAATAGACCGAAGACATATGCTCATGGGTAATACCCTCAATAATTGAAAACTCAAGGGCATGAGAAAAGGGGCTGTGGCCAATATCGTGGAGCAATATAGCCAGTATTGCACCTTCTGATTCTTCGCTGGTAATATTGTGCCCTTTTTGCCTGATAACATCGATGCCCGATTTCATAAGATGAGCAGCACCCAGTGCGTGCTGGAAACGGGTATGTGTTGCTCCCGGGTACACAAAGTTTGTAAGTCCAAGTTGCTTTATCCTCCTGAGTCGCTGAAAAACCGGATGCTCTATCAGGTCAAACACAAGTTCTGACGATATCTCTATGAACCCGTGGACAGGATCGTTTATTATTTTTCGTTTATTGGTCGTATTACTGTTCAAAATATCAGATAATTAATGAAAAAAAGCGCTTTACCCGTTTGTGGCTTTGATCCACGTTCTTAAATGCTTACAGGTCTGAAAGGCCGTTGCAAAAATAATGAAGTTTTGCCAAACTGAATACCCGCTTCATAAAAGTACTAACTTTAACGTTAATTATTTTATGTTAAATAGAATTTTTATCACAACGTTTCAAAACTTAGGCTTTAAGCGTTGGCTTTTCAATACCATAGATTCCCTGCATTTATTCATCTCTTTTTGTCTCCCAAAGGCTGATGGGGGTTTCATCTCTTTTTGCGGGTCTTGAGAATCATGGGGAATTGAGAATTATATTTTTGTATTTTTAACATTATTTTATTATTTTTGCGGTTGATTGCGGTGAAGAAACTGAGAATAGGGGACAATTGTCCCCTATTTTATATAAAACCGTCTTTATGGGGTCACCGCTTTTTTTAAAAGTATTGAAGTAGTTGTGGCTGATGCTCAGGGCTGTATAAAGTTATCTGCCGGGAGATTGCCGCGGAAATGGAAAGCCGGATATCCCCGGTTGATTTCAGGGGATTTGAGAAAAAGGATTGAAACATGATCGATGACGCAGTGATAAGGGAGATAGTTGAAAGGAATCTTGAAAAAGGGATGTTTCTTGTGAATGTCAAAGTCACACCTTCAAACAGGATCATTGTTCATGTTGACAGTGAAGAGGGAGTGACGATTGAGGATTGTGTAAGGATGAACCGGTTGGTTGAGCAGAGCCTTGACAGGGATGTGGAAGATTTTGAGCTTGAGGTGTCATCACCCGGGTTATCGGAGCCATTAAGGGTTTTAAAACAATACCATAAGAACCTGGGGAAGGAGGTTGAGGTATTGACCAGTGAAGGAACAAAACACAGGGGAGTCCTTAAGGAGGTCAAAGCAGGCAGTTTTACAATTGATGAAAAAGTAAAGGAAAAGGAAAAGACAAACAGGAAACGCTCCGTTGAAAAAATAAAAGAGAGGGAATTTGAGTTTGAATCTGTAAAAGCAACCAGGCTTGTTATAGAATTTTGATAAAATTTACTGAGATGGAAAATCTGAATTTGACAGACACTTTTTCTGAATTCAAAGAGCTTAAAAATATTGACCGTGCTACTATGATGAGCGTACTGGAAGATGTGTTCAGGAATATGCTGCTGAAGAAGTATGGCACGGACGAGAATTTTGATGTTATTATAAATATTGACAAGGGAGATTTCGAGATCTGGAGAAACCGTGAAGTTGTGCCTGACGGCGAAGTTGAGGATCCCAATCTGCAGATATCATTATCAAAGGCCAAGGATATTGACCCTGATTATGAAGTGGGTGAAGAGGTAACTGACGAGGTGAAGCTGATAGATTTTGGCAGGAGGGCTATTCTTTCCCTACGTCAAAACCTGACATCAAGAATACTTGAACTGGAGAAGAATAATGTTTACCTTAAATACAAAGACCGTATAGGAGAGATTGTTACCGGTGATGTTTACCAGGTATGGAAAAGGGAAATTCTTGTTCTTGATGATGAGGGCAATGAACTTATAATGCCCAAGCAGGAACAGATACCAACCGACTATTTCCGGAAGGGTGATACTATAAGGGCTGTTGTAATCAAGGTGGAGATGAGAAACAATACCCCGCTGATCATCCTGTCCCGTACGTCGCCGGTATTCCTGGAACGTCTGTTTGAGCTGGAGGTGCCGGAGATATTTGACGGACTGATTACAATAAAGAAGATAGTACGTATGCCCGGAGAGCGCGCCAAGGTTGCAGTTGAGTCGTATGATGAGAGAATAGACCCGGTTGGCGCATGTGTTGGAATGAAGGGGTCCCGTATTCACAGCATTGTAAGGGAGCTGAGAAATGAAAATATTGATGTGATCAATTTTACAAACAATACTCAGCTTTATATCACCAGGTCCCTCAGTCCTGCAAAGATCACATCAATAAAAATAAACGAGGAAGAAAAGCATGCAGAAGTATATCTGAAGCCCAATGAAGTTTCACTTGCTATTGGTAAGGGCGGACTCAACATCAAGCTTGCAAGTCAGCTAACCGGCTACGAGATTGATGTTTTCAGGGAAAGCGGAACAGAAGACGAGGAGGATGTGAGTCTTGATGAATTTGCTGACGAGCTGGAAGCGTGGGTTATAGATGAGCTTAAATCCATAGGATGCGATACTGCCAAGAGCGTGCTCGAGCTAACGGTTGAGGATCTTATGAAGCGCACGGATCTCGAAGAGGAGACGGTTCGTGAGATTATGAGGGTTCTGAAAGCGGAGTTTGAATAATAAAATCAGCTTTTATACATTATAAAGAAAGCGCAATAAACTGCGAGGTTATTTATGTCAGAAGTCACAAAAACAAAACGACTTAGTAAAGTTGCACGGGAGTTCAACCTGGGTATACTGACCATAGTGGATTACCTTAAGAAAAAGGGGTTTGATATCAATGCAAACCCCAACACCAAGGTGACAGAGGAACAATACAACCTTTTGCTGAAGGAGTACAGTTCCGAAATAAAGGTAAAGGAAGAGTCGGAGAAAGTCAGTGTCCGAATTTCCAGGGAAAGGAAGGAGGCTCTGTCGATAGATGATATCCATGGTGAAGAAAAAGAAACTGATAGTGAGTCAGCTGAAAGCGAAGATGAAGTTCTGATAAAGGGGCATACAGGCAAGAAGCCGGCTGTAACGGAAAAGCAGCCGGAACCTCAGGAAAAGGAGAGTGCCCCCACTTCTGACAGCAAGGAAGAGGATGCCCCGGGTAAACCGGATGAAACGGAATCCGAAAAGGAAGAAAAGGAGAAGGTAAAGCAGGAAACCGAAAAGACAGGGGAAGAGAAGGGTGCCGGATTGAAAATTGTAGGATCTATAGACCTTGATTCAATAAGCAGGAAAAAACAACCTGCCGGAAAGGACAAAAAGAGTGAGAAACCCGAACCTTCTCAAGTGAAAAAGGATGAAAAAAAGGAGGAGGCAAAGGAAAAGCAGCCTGCGGAAAAACCTGAAATTGAAAAAGAAAAGGAAAAACCAGCAAAACAAGAAGAATCACTTGAAAAAATTCCTGCAGAAGAAGTTCCCTCTGGTATTGAAAATGAAAAAGAGATTCCACTGCCTGCAGATGAGGAGAAGATGGAGGAGATTTACAAGCCAAGTGTTGAGAAGTTAAGTGGTGTAAGGGTTGTTGGGAAAATTGACCTGCCTGAGCAGGAGGAGAAGAAAAAGCAGGCAGCTTCGCAGTCAGATCCCGGGAAGCCCAAAAAGAGGAAGAGGAAAAGGATTCGCAAGGATAAGGAGAAAGTTTCCCTTGAAGGCAAGGAAAAAGAAAAGGAAAAGGAAAAGAAAGGCCGCAGACAGGAGGAAACTCAAAAAAAGAAAGGGAGGAAGAAAGCAAAGCCTTTGCGACCTGAGATAAGCGAAGAAGATGTTCAGAAGCAGATAAAGGATACTTTATCAAGACTAACTTCCAAAGGAAAATCAAAGGGAGCCAGGTACAGGCGTGAAAAACGTGAGCAGCTGAGTGTTAAACAAAAAGAGGACGCCGAAAGGCAGGAGCAGGAAAAGAACGTACTGAAAGTTACCGAGTTTGTTACAGTGAATGAGCTTGCAAATATGATGGATGTGCCTTCAACTGATGTGATATCGTCATGTATGAATCTCGGGTTGTTCGTTTCGATAAACCAGCGTCTTGATGCAGAAACTATTTCACTTGTAGCTGAAGAATATGATTTTAAAACTGAATTCATAAGTGTCGATCTTCAGGATGATGTTGTAGAAGAGGAGGATGATCCAAAAGAAATGGAACAACGTCCACCGATTGTTACTGTAATGGGGCATGTTGATCACGGAAAAACATCTCTCCTCGATTTCATAAGACACTCCAACGTAATTGCGGGTGAAGCTGGAGGGATTACACAGCACATCGGTGCCTACAGTGTAAAATTTGATAATGATAAAAACATTACTTTCCTGGATACGCCCGGACACGAAGCATTTACTGCGATGCGTGCCCGTGGGGCAAAAATTACAGATGTTGCAATAATCGTTATTGCTGCAGATGATAGTGTTATGCCCCAGACAGTAGAGGCGATAAATCATGCCCATGCAGCAGGAGTTCCGATAGTTTTCGCCATCAACAAGATCGACAGGCCAAATTCCAATCCTGACAAGATAAAGGAGCAGCTTGCAAATATGAACTTTTTGACAGAGGATTGGGGCGGCAAATACCAGGTACAGGAAATATCTGCCAAGCAGGGCAAGAATATTGACCTGCTGCTTGAAAAAGTGCTTCTTGAGTCGGAGATCCTGGAACTGAAAGCCAATCCAAAAAAGAAGGCAACAGGTACCGTTATTGAGTCGTCACTTGACCGGGGAAGGGGTTATATTGCCACAGTTCTGGTTCAAACCGGGACACTCAGAATAGGTGATGTAGTGCTTGCCGGAACCTATTGCGGCCACGTAAAAGCAATGTATAATGAGCGGGGCAAACGTATCCATGAGGCGGGGCCTTCCACTCCTGTGCTTTTACTCGGATTGAACGGTGCACCTCAGGCAGGCGACAATTTCAATGTAATGGACAGTGACAAGGAAGCCAGGGAAATTGCCGGCAAGAGAGAGCAACTTCAGCGTGAACAGGGATTGCGAACGCAAAAGCATATTACACTCGATGAGATCGGAAGACGTATTGCAATAGGCAACTTCCAGGAACTTAACATTATTGTCAAGGGAGATGTCGACGGTTCTGTCGAGGCAATTTCGGATGCTCTGATAAAACTTTCAACAGAGCAGATACAGGTAAGGATAATTCATAAGGCTGTGGGACAGATCTCTGAATCGGATATCTTGCTTGCAGCGGCTTCCAATGCCATAATAGTCGGCTTCCAGGTAAGGCCATCAATGAGTGCCCGTAAACTTGCCGAAAAAGAGGAAATAGATGTCCGGCTCTATTCAATAATTTACGATGCAATAAACGAGATCAAGTCAGCTATGGAAGGTATGCTGATGCCCGAGATCAAAGAAGAAATTGTTGCAACACTTGAGATAAGGGAAGTATTCAAAATATCAAAGGTAGGAACTGTTGCCGGATGTATTGTCAAGGAAGGAAAGATCAACCGCAACTCCAAAGTGAGGATAATACGTGAGGGGATAGTGATTTATACCGGTTCGCTTGGCTCACTGAAAAGATTCAAGGATGATGTCAGAGAAGTTGCATCAGGCTACGAATGTGGTTTGAACATAGAAAATTTCAATGATTTAAAAGTTGGAGATATAATTGAGGCATACAAAGAGGTTGAAGTTAAACAAAACCTCTGATCATGACTCCTTCTTTCCCATTGCATTCCACCCTCCCGATCTGAGTTTGATAATGGAGCCTTCAGGTGAAACGAGGTTGAGCCCGTCACTTACGGGGGTTATATGCCCTATTGCCTTTATTTGTGGGATATCTTCAATTTTTTTGTAATCGTCAGGCCTTACCGTGAATAAAAGTTCGTAGTCTTCACCACCGTTCAGTGCAGCCATAAGGGGTTCGATCTTCATCTCTCCTGCAACCTTTTCCGTTTCCCTGTCTATCGGAATATGTCCGGTAAAAAGCCTGCATCCTGCTTCAGAATTTGTGCATATGTGGTTGATCTCGGATGACAGACCGTCGGATATATCAATCATTGAAGTGGGAACAATTTCCCTGGCGGCCAGAAGTTCAACAATGTCCTTCCTTGCTTCCGGTTTGAGCTGACGCTCAAGAACGTAATCATATCCTTCAAGCTCTGGTTTGACTTCAGGGTTGTCAATGAAAATTTTTTTCTCCCTTTCAAGAATCTGGAGTCCCATATAAGATGCACCCAGGTTTCCCGATACGCAAATGATATCATTGTTGGCAGCCCCGCTGCGGTAAACTGCCGAACCCGGGACTACTTCGCCGAGGGCTGTAATATTTATCGCCATACCTGTCATCGAAGAGGTGGTGTCACCACCGGCAATATCTACATCGTATTTTTCACATGCAAGTTTTATACCCCGGTAAATCTCCTCAACCTGTTCAAGTGAAAATTTAGCTGACAAAGCTATGGAAATGATTATCTGCCTGGCATGACCGTTCATGGCGTAGATATCGGAAAGATTGACTGTAACTGCCTTGTACCCCAGATGCTTGAGAGGGAAGTACATAAGGTCGAAATGAATGCCCTCCATAAGCAGGTCACTTGTTACTACAATATGCTTTCCCCCGTAATCAAGGATGGCAGCATCATCACCTACACCGGTTACAGTTTCCTTGTGCCTGGCCTTTATATCTTTTGTGAGATGATTAATTAGTCCGAATTCCCCAAGTTCAGAAAGCTCCGTTCTTTTCTCCTTTTTTACCATACCTTTTATTGTTGAGGCGATTCAACTTTTAGTTTTAAATTTTGTTACTATTTTGCTATATTTGCGCTTAATTAGATTAATTCTAATTTATTTCCGGCCAACCGGACGAAGGTCAAAGTTATGAAAAAAGAGCAAGATAAAATACTTGGAAAAGTTACGGGAAGTGAATATGAGTTCGGGTTCTATACTGATATTGAGCAGGACAGTATAGGGAAAGGACTTAATGAAGATGTTATCAGGCAGATATCCGCAAGGAAGAAGGAACCCCGGTTTATGCTTGATTTCCGGCTCAAGGCATACCGCCACTGGCTGACAATGGAAATGCCCAGATGGGCAAAACTCAATATCCCGGATATCGATTATCAGGACTTCATCTATTATTCAGCTCCGAAGAGAAAGAAAAAACCCAAAAGTATGGATGAGGTTGATCCGGAACTGATCGAAACATTTAACAAACTTGGTATCCCCCTGGAGGAGCAGAAGCACCTTGCAGGTGTTGCTGTGGATGCGGTAATGGACAGTGTGTCGGTGAAGACAACCTTTAAGGAGACGCTGGCCGAACTTGGCATTATCTTCTGTTCATTCAGTGAGGCGGTTCGTGAACACCCTGATCTGGTTAAAAAATACATGGGTTCGGTTGTCCCTTATACCGACAACTATTTTGCCGCGCTCAACTCGGCTGTATTCAGTGACGGTTCCTTTTGTTACATTCCAAAAGGGGTACGCTGTCCGATGGAGCTTTCTACATATTTCAGGATAAATGCAGCCAATACAGGACAGTTTGAAAGAACCCTTATAGTGGCTGAAGACAGCAGCTATGTAAGCTACATGGAAGGGTGCACTGCCCCGCAGCGTGATGAAAACCAATTGCATGCAGCAATTGTTGAAATTGTTGCCATGGACAATGCCCACGTTAAATATGCAACCGTCCAGAACTGGTATCCGGGAGATAAAGAGGGGAAAGGAGGGATATACAACTTTGTTACCAAAAGGGGGATATGCAAGGGAGACAATTCAAAAATATCCTGGGCACAGGTTGAAACCGGGTCGGCCATAACATGGAAATATCCCGGGTGCATCCTTAAAGGGAACAATTCAACCGGTGAGTTCTATTCTGTGGCGGTTACAAATAATCAACAACAGGCCGATACCGGAACCAAGATGATACATATTGGTAAAAACACTAAAAGCGTTATAGTATCGAAGGGTATTTCAGCAGGACGAAGCAATAACAGTTACAGGGGACTGGTAAAGGTTTTGCGGGGGGCCGAAAATGCAAGGAATTTCAGCCAGTGCGACTCGCTGTTGCTTGGAGATAAGTGCGGCGCCCATACTTTCCCCTATATTGAGACAGACAACAGTACGGCCATAGTTGAGCATGAGGCAACCACATCCAAAATAGGTGAAGACCAGATATTCTATTGTAATCAGCGGGGAATATCGACTGAGGATGCAATAGGGTTGATAGTGAATGGTTATGCAAAGGAAGTTCTGAACAAGCTTCCAATGGAGTTTGCCGTTGAAGCTCAAAAGCTGCTGCAGATCAGTCTTGAAGGCAGTGTCGGTTAATATTTACAGGAAAATATATTGTTATGTTAAAGATAAAAGACCTTAGGGTAAGTATAGAAGATAAAGAGATAATAAAGGGGTTTAACCTGGAAGTAAATGCCGGTGAGGTGCATGCGATCATGGGTCCGAACGGTTCGGGTAAAAGCACGCTTGCAGCTGTCCTGGCCGGACGCGATATGTTCAGGGTAACGGGCGGGAAAGTGCTCTATAACGGTGAGGATCTTCTGGAAAAGTCGCCTGAGCAGCGGGCAAAAGAGGGATTATTCCTTGGCTTTCAATATCCCATTGAAATACCTGGAGTAAGCATGGTCAATTTCCTCAAGACCGCAGTAAACGAGCTTCGCAAATACCGCGGTCAAAAACAACTTTCAGCAACTGACTTCCTGAAGATGATGAGGGAAAAGAAAGAGCTTGTTGAGATAGATTCAACGCTTACAAACCGTTCCGTGAACGAAGGTTTTTCAGGTGGCGAGAAAAAGAAGAATGAAATATTCCAGATGGCAATGCTGGAGCCTAAACTGTCAATACTGGATGAAACTGATTCAGGTCTTGACATTGATGCGCTGCGCGTAGTTGCCAACGGCGTCAACAAGCTCAAATCCAAAGAGAGGGCCAGCATAGTTATTACCCACTATCAGCGACTTCTGGATTATATTATCCCTGATTTTGTTCATGTGCTTTATGACGGCCGCATTGTTAAATCAGGAGGTAAAGACCTTGCTTTGCTGCTTGAGGAAAAAGGCTACGAGTGGATAAAAGAGGAGGCTGAAACATGAGTACTGTAAAGGAAAAAAAGGATATTAAGGGATACCTTGCTGATCTTTTTCAAAATAACCGGGATTTGATAGATTCCGGGTCGTCACCCCCCTTAAACAGGCACAGGGAAAAGGCGCTCAGTCTTTTCCGGAAATTGGGGCTTCCTTCCCGCAAAAGCGAAAATTACCGTTATGCTCCCCTTGGAGACCTGTTTGAAAAGGAGTTTGCACACTCATTCAATGTTAAGAAGGTTTCGTTCAATATACACGATATTTTTAAGTGCGATATACCCGACCTGGACACTAACCTGATACTGCTGGTAAACGGGAAATATTACAATTCTGAAAACCCCCTCCGGGAAATTGACGGTGGAATAGTAGTTGGCAGTATGGCAAAAGCTGCAACCGAAATGCCGGAAATTTTCGAAAAATACTACAATTCAATGGCAGGGGATACAGGTGACGGTCTTGTAGCAATGAACACTGCATTTGCACAGGACGGAGTTTTTATCTACATACCGAAAGGCTCTGTACTTAAAAAGCCTTTGCAGGTGGTCAATATAATGATCCATGAAACGGATCTGATGGCGCAGCACAGGAACCTTATAATTGCTGAAGAGAACAGCAGCGCCAGGGTGGTTGTCTGCGACCATACTTTATCTGCAAACAGTTTCCTCTCCAATAATGTAACAGAGATTTTTGCAGCACCCCGTGCTTACTTCAGCATGTGCAAGATACAGAACGAGCACAACGGTTCCGCCCAGGTATCACATACCTTCGTAAAACAGCAAAGAGAAAGCAATGTATTTACTAATACAATTTCTCTTCACGGCGGGTTTATCAGGAATAATGTCTTTGCCAGGCTTGATGATGAGGGGTGTGAAAATCATACTCTCGGACTGTATCTGACTGACAAGAAGCAGTATATAGATAATTATGTAAAGATAGACCATGCTCAACCGGGATGCCACAGCAATCAACTCTTTAAGGGAGTTCTGGACGACCAGGCTTCCGGCTCTTTTAACGGCATTATCCTGGTAAGGGAAAATGCACAAAAGACAAATGCTTACCAGGCAAACAACAATATACTTCTGACCGACGATGCCAGGATAAATTCCCGTCCACAGCTGGAGATATATGCAGACGATGTGAAATGCAGTCACGGTTCAACTGTAGGGCAACTTGACCAGAATGCACTTTTTTACATGCGATCAAGGGGAATACCCGAGCGGGAGGCAAGGCTGCTTCTGATGTATGCTTTTGCTTATGAAGTTATAGGCCGAATCGATGTCAAGCCGCTGCGCAACAGGATAGATGACCTTGTAAACAAACGCCTGCGCGGGGAACTTTCCAGATGCAACAATTGTGTAATGAGTTGCGGATAGCGGTTTGGTTACTTTAAAAATAGGAGCTGTTTTGAATTTTAATGTTGAGAAAATAAGAAAAGATTTCCCTATCCTCCACAGGGAGGTTTATAACAAGCCTCTTGTCTATCTTGACAATGCGGCTACCACACAAAAACCTGTTCAGGTAACCGAAGAGATGAACAGGGTTTATGAAACCATTAACAGCAATATTCACAGGGGTGTTCATTATTTAAGCGACATGTGCACCGGGGAGTATGAAAAAGCCAGGGAAAAGGTTGCCCGTTTTATCAATGCAGCCAGCACCAATGAGGTTATCTTTACATCAGGTACAACCGGTTCGGTAAATACTGTTGCTTTTTCTTTCGGTGAAACTTTCGTCAGTGAGGGTGATGAAATAATTATTTCGGCTCTTGAGCACCATTCCAACATAGTTCCCTGGCAGATGCTTTGCGAAAGGAAAAAGGCCGTTTTGAAGGTTATCCCGGTAAACGGGAATGGTGAACTTTTAATGGACGAGTATGAAAAACTTATCGGGCCAAAAACCCGGCTGGTTGCTGTTGCACATGTTTCCAATGCTATAGGTACACGCAACCCGGTTGAAAGGATCATTGAGATTTCCCATAACCATGATGTGCCTGTTCTTATTGACGGGGCACAATCCATACAGCACGAAAAGATTGATGTGCAGAAACTTGATGCCGACTTTTTTGCCTTTTCCGGTCATAAGGTTTACGGCCCCACCGGAACGGGAGTGTTATACGGCAAGGAGGAGTGGCTTGAAAAGATGACTCCGTACCAGGGTGGTGGAGAGATGATAAGTAGCGTGTCATTTGAAAAGTCGACATATAACCGGCTTCCTTTCAAATTTGAAGCGGGCACACCCAATTTTGCCGGGGCAATAGGACTTGCTGCGGCGCTTGATTATATTGATAATACGGGGATCGGGAACATCGCAGAATATGAAAAGGACCTTACAGATTATGCAGTATCAAAACTCTCCCAAACGGAAAATTTGAAACTGATAGGGACCCCGGCTCACAGAACTAGCGTAATTTCATTCCTGCTGGAGAATATCCATCCCTATGACGCAGGAATGGTTATAGACAAAATGGGCGTTGCTGTTCGCACCGGCAGCCATTGCGCAGAGCCTTTAATGGGCTTTTTCGGGATCCGTGGAACAATCAGGGCATCACTTGCATTTTACAATACACGCAAGGAAATTGACGTTCTTCACAATGCCATTTTAAAGGTAAAGGAGATGTTCCGGTAAAGAACCGGTGTGGTGTCCCCTTATCCGTTGGAGCTGTTTACATGTGCACAGATAAGTCAGGCAGGATTCTTATTTTTACCAGTAAAAAAATCAGTTATATGACAGTAGATAAAATTCAGGACGAGATAGTTGATGAGTTTAATGTATTTGAGGACTGGATGGACAAATACAACCATTTGATAGAGCTTAGCAAAAATCTTTCTCCTTTGGATAAAAAACATAAAACCAATGATTACCTGATAAAGGGATGCCAGTCCAAGGTATGGCTTCACGCCGAATACAGGGATGGCAGGATCTATTTTTCAGCAGACAGTGATGCTGTTATTACAAAGGGTATCATATCACTTCTCATAAGGGTTATGTCAGGCAGAAAGCCTGAGGAACTTGTCAATGCAGATCTTTATTTTATAGACCGCACCGGTCTGAAGGAAAATCTTTCCCCTACAAGGGCAAACGGACTGGTTTCAATGGTAAAGCAGATGAAAATGTATGCTCTGGCCTATCATGCAAAGGAGCAAAAAAATGGAAAACAAAATGGGTAAAGAGGATAAAAAGAAGGAAACTGAAGATCTTGTAACCGGTGCTTTAAAAGAGGTGTACGACCCGGAACTGCCTGTCAATATTTTTGACCTTGGACTTATTTATAAGATCAACGTTGATGATAACAACAAAGTAGAAATTGTAATGACGTTGACAGCTCCAAATTGTCCTATGGCCGACGAGCTGCTGGCTGAGGTAGATGAGAAGGTAAAAGCCCTCCAGGGAGTTGATGTGGTTGATGTAAAAGTGGTATTTTCACCGCCATGGGATAAAAGCATGATGAGTGACGAGGCCAAACTCGAGCTGGGATTATTGTAACAGACCAATACAGTACGATGACCCCTGAAAGGGAAAGCAGAGCAAAGTATATAAAAGAGGCTGCAATTGAACTTGGGTTTACATCCTGCGGCATTTCCCGTGCATGTTTCCTGGAAGATGATGCAAGGCGGCTTGAAAAGTGGCTTTCATCAGGCATGCATGCTGGAATGAAATACATGGAAAAACATTTTGAGAAAAGGGCAGATCCCCGGAGACTTTTTCCTGGTGCCAGAAGTGTAATATCTGTTCTGCTAAATTATTATCCTGCCAAAACCCAGGAAGATCCTTCGGCACCTGTTTTAGCAAAATATGCTTACGGCACTGATTACCATTATGTCATTAAAAAAAAGCTTAAAAAGCTCCATAATGTTATCAAAGAGATTGCAGGAAATGTTGCCTGCAGGTCTTTTGTGGATTCGGCGCCTGTTCTTGACAGGGCATGGGCTGTTAGGTCGGGACTTGGCTGGAGGGGGAAAAACAACTGTTTGATTGCCGGAAATGAAGGGTCGTTTTTTTTTGCAGCAGAACTTATAGTGGATATGGATCTTCCGGCTGATACACATATTCAGAAGGAGAAATGCGGTGATTGCCGCCTCTGCATTGAAGCCTGTCCAACAGGCGCACTTGCAGAACCTTATGTGCTGGACGCCAGGAAATGCATTTCATATATTACCACTCAGCACAAAGGCCGGATACCGGATAATTTCAGGGATAAGATGCAAAACCGGGTTTTTGGTTGCGATATATGCCAGGATGTTTGTCCTTTCAACCAAAAAGCAAAATCCCACAGCGAACCTTTGCTTGACCCCAATCCGGAGATGCTTATGCTGACATCCCGTGAATGGCATGCTATGGATGAAGACCGGTTCAACTCCATATTTGGCAATACAGTTTTGTCAGTAAGCGGATACCCCATGGTTAAAAGGAACCTGGAGTTTTCAAAGGGATAAAGCCTGATCTCCTATTACCGTTACTGCAATATTTCTGACTTTCCTGGGTCCGTCAAATTCACAGAAAAAGATATTCTGCCATCTTGACAGTCCCATTCTCCCCCCTGTAACCGGAACAGTTTCTGATGGCCCCACAATCCCGGCCTTTAGGTGCGAGTCGCCGTTGTTATCCTGCAGGTCATGCTCCCAAATGCCTTTCGGGATAAGTTTGCTGAGCAGGTTCACAACATCGTTCTGAACCGAATTATCCCAGCTTTCCTGGATCATTATGGCGGCCGTTGCCCCTTGTGCATAAATGCTGACAATTCCGGATTTTATACCGCTGCGTTCAACAATCCCGGCAACCTTACCGGTAATATCATATAGACCGTTATGCCTGCCGGTTTGTATAGTTATAATTTCCTGCATTTGGGTATCGTTTTTTGATTATTGTTAAAACGGAAAAAAACATTAATTTAATGAAAATTTAAAAAACTGAAAATTCAACATTGAGATATGGCAGCTTTCAGAACCATAGTGGATGTTACACATGCTGAAAACAAGATTGGATACGGAGACCCGACCTTATGGGCCGGTTCCTGCTTTGCAGAAAATATTGGAGGTAAAATGAAGCGTCTGAAATTCCCCACTGAAGTTAATCCTTTCGGGGTTACCTATAATCCTGTATCTGTTGAAAACAGCCTGCGCATACTGATGGAGGAAAGGATGTTTACCAAAGAAGACCTGAATTACCATAATGGTAAATGGTTCAGCTTTTATCACCATACCTTGTTTTCATCAACCGATCCAGGTGAATGCCTGAAAAAAATCAACAGTTCGGTCAGGAACGCTTCGGCTTTTCTCAAGAAAGCAAAGTATCTGTTCATTACTTTCGGGACAGCAAGGGTTTATAAAGTAAGGGAAACCGGGATTATCGCCTCCAATTGTCACAAGCTTCCGGAAAATAGATTCAAACGCTATCTGCTTCCGGTTGAAGAAACGGTTCAGCGGTGGGGAAAACTTCTGGAAGAACTACGTTCTTACAATCCCGGAATTAATGTAGTTTTCACCGTCAGTCCCGTGAGGCACTGGAAAGATGGTGCAACAGGAAATCAGGTAAGTAAGTCTGTCCTTATCCTTGCAGTCTGGAAACTTACGGAACTATTCGAATTTGTAAACAGCTTCCCGGCTTATGAGATTTTGATGGATGACCTGAGGGATTACCGGTTTTATGAGAAGGATATGCTGCATGTCAATAACCAGGCTGTTGAGTATGTATGGGAAAAGTTTTCAAATGCTTATATTGACCATAATGCACATCCGGTTATGAGGGAAGTTGAGAAAATAAAACAGGCTGCAGGCCACAAACCTTTTGATCCAGGTTCCGAAGAATACATGGGTTTCCTGGAGCAGTTGGAAAAGCAGATACAGGAACTGAATAAAAAATATCCCGGAATGGATTTTTCCGGGGAACTGAATACCATTGCAGAGCGCCGCAATAGAAACTTGTGATATGCAGGAGGAAGAATTATTGTAAATTATTTGCCTTTTGAAGGTCTTCGGGGGTGTCGACTGAAAAGGAGCCGTATTCGGTTACTATTACCTTTATTATATAACAGTTCTCCAGCCACCTGTTTTGTTCAAGGGATTCGGCACACTCAAGCGGGGAGGGCATAAGTTTTGCAATTTCCGTCAGGGTGGCGGTTCGGTACCCGTACATCCCAAGATGCCGGTAAAAACTGAACTTTTCTGTCCAGGAATTTTTTTCCACATCTCTTACATAAGGAAGCGGCCAGCGGCTGAAATAGAGCGCCTCATTTTTAATATTGAAGACCACCTTGGGTAGTGCCGGGTCAAACAGTTCTTCGTTGTTATCAATTTGCTTTATCAATGTGGCAATATGTACTGAAGGATCATTGAATGCCTCTGCCAGCTGACTAATCTGCCCAGGTTTGATGAAAGGTTCATCTCCCTGAATGTTTATAACTGCATCGGGTTTTTCACCTGTCTCATCAGAAATTTTAACAACTGCCTCAGCACAGCGGTCGGTTCCGCTCCTGTGTTCCCGGGAGGTCATCACTACCCTTCCGCCAAATTGCATAACAGCATCTTTAATCCTGTCGTCGTCTGTTGCAACGGCAACATAACCGAGAGCTTCAGCAGAGCGTTCGTAAACATGCTGGATCATGGGCTTCCCTTTTATTACTGCGAGAGGTTTGCCTGGCAGCCGGGTGGATGCGTAACGTGCCGGAATAATCCCTGCTATGAACATATTTATAGGATTTGCAGATTAATAACTGATATTTTATCGTTGTAAAATAAATAAAAAACTATTTAAATTGTAATTTTGTCATGTTTGTTTGTTCGGAACAACAAATTGACAGGAGTATATAAAAAATGGATGTTCAGGCAATAAAAAGGAGATTTGGAATTATCGGTAATTCTGCCGGTTTGAACAGGGCGATCGAGGTGGCATACAGGGTTGCCCCAACCGATCTTTCTGTACTTATTTCCGGTGAAAGCGGTACAGGCAAGGAAGTTTTCCCTCAGATTATTCACCAGTTCAGCGCCAGGAAGCACGGTCCCTATATAGCTGTAAACTGCGGTGCAATACCCGAAGGTACAATAGATTCGGAATTGTTCGGTCATGAAAAGGGTTCATTCACCGGTGCGCATGAAAGCCGTAAAGGTTACTTTGAGGTGGCTGACAAAGGGACAATATTCCTTGATGAGGTATCGGAGCTTCCTATGGCAACTCAGGTAAGACTGCTCAGAGTCCTGGAGACTGGTGAATATATCAGGGTAGGTTCCTCAAAGGTGCAAAAGACTGATGTTCGGGTAATCGCTGCAACCAATGTGAATATTATTGATGCAATAACAGAAAACAAGTTCCGCGAAGATCTTTATTACAGGCTAAATACCGTACCTGTACTTATCCCCCCCCTTCGTGAGAGAAAGGAGGATATAATTCTCCTTTTCCGGAAATTTTCACTTGATTTTGCTGAAAGGTACCGCATGCCTGAAATAACACTCACGCCGCAAGCTCTCAATATGCTTGAGAATTTTGAATGGCCGGGCAATATTCGTCAGCTGAAAAATATAACAGAGCAACTTTCCATTATAGAAAAAGAGAGGGAAATAGATGCAGATACTTTGAAAAGGTATCTGCCCGACTATATGGAGAATAAACTTCCGGCAATTATAAAGGACCAGGAAAACAGATCTTTTGCAACAGACAGGGAGATACTCTACAATATCCTTTTTGATATGAAAAATGATATGAGCGATCTGAAAAAGCTTGTATATGACATTATAAGTAAAAACCCCGAGGATCCCGATTATGAACACAATACCAGACTGCTGAAAAAACTCTATCCCTCTTCACATGAACTCCATGAAGAGCACCGTGATGGAAATTATGAAGTTAATCCTCATGAGCAGAGCAATATAGAAGACACTGAGGAGTTTGTTGAAGAATCGCTTTCACTTCAGGATAAGGAGGTGGAGATGATAAGGAGAGCATTGGAGAAATTCAACGGAAGACGCAAACTTGCAGCAGAGGAGCTTGGAATTTCAGAACGTACCCTTTACAGGAAAATAAAACAGTATAATATTGAGTAATATAAGTATGGAAAGAAAAATAACAACAGGGACCGGGTCAGCTGCTATCAGGAAAGGCGGTCTGATTGCCTTTGTCTTGTTGGTTGCATTTCTGGCAGGATGTAGTGTAAATTATTCCTTTACCGGGGCTTCAATTTCACCCAGGCTTGAAACCATTTCGGTACAGTACTTCCAGAACAATGCGCCTACAAGTTCACCGACCCTCAGCCAGGATCTGACAGAAAATATGCAGGATGTGTTTGAGGCAAGGACAAGGCTGACACTTGTAAGCGATATTGGGGATGTGAATTTTGAAGGCGAAATAACCGATTACAGGACACAACCTGTATCGGTAGGAGCTGATGAAAGGGCTTCCCAGGAAAGGCTTACAATCTCGGTGAGGGTCAGGTTTACCAACAAAGTTGACCCTGACAATGATTTTGAAAGGACATTTTCAAGGCATGCCGATTATGATGCGGATGTGGGACTTGATGCTGTGGAGGCACAGCTGGTGGAAAAGATCATTGACGAACTGATACAGGATATTTTCAACTATGCTTTTGTAAACTGGTGATATTTTTTGCTTATGGATTTCCCGCATGCAGGGATTTTAAAAAGGACGGGGTTCCGTGCAGCAAACTTTAATGTATTCAAACCCGTAGAATAATAATCAAATTAATCTTGCTGGAGCGAATGAAGAGGGAAGAATTTATCAACTATCTGAATAACCCGCAATTGCTCGACAAAAGCAGTCTTGAAGGCATAAGGGATCTTTTGCTCCGTTACCCCTATTTTCATACTGCCCATTTGCTGATGGTGAAAAACCTGAAAAATACCGACGATTTAAATTTTTCAGGACAGTTGAACCTCTCTGCCGCATATGCCGGGGACAGGGAAAAGATGTTCAGGCTTGTACACGACTATGCTGCTCAGTCAGGTTACGGGGGGCAATCAGTTTCCCATACAGATGACCGGGGAATAATCCCCGAAAATGAAACGGCATTGACTGATGGTAAGGTTGAGGAAATTCCCGGGGACACTAAACAGTCAGAAATCCCAGAAGAGGGTGAAGCAGACAGTCAGGTTCCGGATGATGCATCAAAAGAGGGCGCTTTACCTGAAACAGTAGGAGAAGAAAGGGAAGAGAAAGAGGAGGCTGCTTCCACACATAAAGAAGCAGAAAAGAAAGAAGGTGATGCTGAAACAGTTGAGGCAGAAAAGAAAGAAGGTGATTCTGAAACAGTTGAGGCAGAAAAGAAAGAAGGTGATTCTGAAGCAGGTGAATCAGGCGAAGAGTCGCTTGCTGACAGGATTTTGCGGGAAATTGAGGATTATAAAAAGAAAAGGGAGGAAGTAGGTTTGCTGCAGGGAGTTGATCCTGAAAGCTCGGAAAAGAACGAGGAAGAAGATACGGGTAAAACTGTCACAGGGGATGATGAAGTTAGTGTGGAAGTGAAGGAGGAAGAGCCATTAAATGAGGATGATCTTCTGGATTTAGATGCCGGGGAAGGGAAACTGGAGGCCGGGGATATTGAAGAAACCGGTGAGGAAGATCAGGTTTCTGTTGAAAAGGAGATGGAAAGTGAGATGCCGGTTGAAAAACCGGATGGTGAAAAAGAAAAAAGTACGGATGCCCCTCGGGAGACTTACCCTTTCTCAAAATGGCTTGAAATTATTGAACCGCAATGGGACAAAAGCAGTGATGAGCCGGGCACTTCCGGAGTTACAAGCACTTCCTCAGATATCGACACTTCTTCAGATACGCACACTGAAAGCAATGATGATCTTATTGAGCGCTTTCTGGAAAATAAACCGCGTATTGAGCCAGGTGAACATCCTCCTGATGAAGGGGAAACAGTAGATATATCTGCTACCAGTGCCAGCGAGAGTGAAGAGTTTTTCACCGAAACCCTCGCCAGGATATACATTCAGCAGAAGCATTACCAAAAAGCTATTTATGCTTATGAGAAATTAAGTTTGAAATATCCGGAAAAATATGGTTACTTTGCAAAACAAATTGAAAAGATAAAACGTATTATTAATCAATCACAATAAGAAAGGGTTAAAGTTATGTTTACAGTTATTTCAGCATTAATTTTCATTGTGGCGATTCTGCTGGTAATGATAGTGCTTGTGCAGAATTCAAAAGGAGGCGGACTCGCAGCAAACTTTTCTTCCTCCAATCAGGTGATGGGAGTGAGAAAAACAGCTGATTTTCTTGAAAAGACTACATGGACACTGGCGGCAAGCCTCATGATCCTCAGCTTGCTTGCTGCAGCATCAATACCGCGTGCAGAAATGGAAGTTGAAAGATCAATAATTGAAGAGGAGATGGATCGCCGGATTGATCCTTCGCAGGGTGTTCCAACCTTCCCGGTACAGGAGCCCGGGGAAATTCCGGTTGAGGAGGAAGTTCCTCCGGTTGACCCTGAAGATATGCTCCCGCCACAGGAAGATCCTGAAGATATTCTTCCACCACAGGAAAATCCTTAAAGGAATTGATTCCTGAAAAGCCGGAATGTCCGGTTAACAGTTTACAGGAGTGTCAGTATGTCATTATGCTGACACTTTTTTATTTTGCGCCAGGGTTTTCAACATAAAGTAATTCAGGAATTTACGAAATAAGCTCTCTTTTTGTGCCCGCAATAACGTCATGTTTGACTGACGTGATAAACCTCAAAAATCATATCTTTCCATCTTTTTGACTTTTGGCATAAATTATGAAGAAGTAGGGTGAAATTTTGCAAACTATTTTAAAATGTCTAACCAATAAAATTAAAAGATCAAATGGCTGCTATTAAACAGAAACCATTAAAAGACAGGGTTCTTATCGAACCTCATGATGCAGAAGTAAAAACAACCGGTGGTATATATATACCCGAATCAGCCCAGGAAAAGCCGCAAAAGGGTACCGTGGTGGCGGTTGGTGAAGGAAAGAAAGATGAGCCAATGACTGTTAAACCTGGTGATATTGTTCTCTACGGCAAATATGCCGGCACGGAAGTCAGGATAGGTGAAAAGGATTATCTTATAATGCGGGAAGATGATATTCTGCTGATAGATTAATAAAATAAACCTTTGTAATATTGAAATTTAAGTGGAATAAAAATAAAAAATTAAAAAAATGGCAAAAGAGATAAAATTTAATATTGATGCAAGGGCACTTATAAAAGAGGGAGTGGATGAGCTTGCAAATGCAGTAAAGATAACACTTGGTCCAAAAGGTAGAAATGTGGTGCTTGAAAAAAAATTCGGTGCACCTCAGATAAGTAAGGATGGTGTAACTGTGGCCAAAGAGATAGAGCTTGCCGATCCCTACCTGAATACAGGGGCGCAAATGGTAAAAGAGGTGGCTTCCAGGACGAACGATCAGGCCGGGGACGGAACGACAACAGCCACTGTTCTGGCACAGTCAATAATGAGTGTAGGCATCAAGAACGTCACTGCAGGAGCAAACCCGATGGACCTCAAGAGGGGTATTGACAAAGCAGTTACAAAAGTTGTTGAAAGCCTCAGGAAGCAGTCAAAAAACATAGGTGACGACAACAAGAAGATTGAGCAGGTTGCCAGTATTTCTGCAAACAACGACAATTCTATAGGGAAGCTGATTGCCGAGGCAATGGGAAAAGTTAAGAAGGAAGGCGTAATAACAGTAGAAGAGGCAAAAGGTATTGAGACCACAGTTGAGGTAGTTGAGGGGATGCAGTTTGACCGCGGTTACATATCTCCTTATTTTGTAACAGACACTGAAAAGATGGAGGGTGTTCTGGAAGATCCCTACATCCTGATAACAGACAAGAAGGTTTCTACCATGAAAGACCTTATGCCGGTTCTCGAGCCTGTGGCACAGGAAGGGCGCCCGCTTCTGGTAATTGCAGAAGATGTGGACGGTGAAGCGCTTGCAACACTGGTTGTTAATAAGCTTAGAGGATCTCTTAAGATAGGTGCCGTCAAGGCTCCCGGATTTGGCGACCGCCGCAAGGAAATGCTTGAGGATATTGCAATACTTACCGGTGGTACAGTTGTGTCCGAAGAAAAAGGACTCAAGCTTGATTCTGTTGGTATGGACGTACTCGGAAAAGCTGAAAAAATTGTGCTTGACAAGGAAAACACTACCATTGTCAACGGCAGGGGTGAAAAAGGGAATATTGATGCAAGGGTAAAGCAGATAAAGGTTCAGATAGAGAACAGTACTTCAGATTATGATAAGGAGAAGCTTCAGGAACGCCTGGCGAAACTTGCCGGCGGTGTTGCTGTACTTTATGTGGGTGCTGCTTCAGAAGTGGAAATGAAAGAAAGGAAAGACCGTGTCGAGGATGCCCTTAGCGCAACACGTGCAGCAATTGAAGAGGGTATTGTTCCCGGTGGCGGTGTTGCATATATCAGGGCTATACCCGACCTGGAAGGACTGCAGGGAGAGAATGATGATCAAAGTACAGGTATTGCTATAGTTAAGAGGGCAATTGAAGAGCCTTTGAGAATGATAGTTGAGAATGCCGGAATGGAAGGATCTGTTGTAGTACAGAAGGTGAAGGAAGGCAAGGAAGATTTCGGTTATAATGCTTATACTGACAAATATGAGAACCTGTACGAGTCAGGTGTAATAGATCCTACAAAGGTCGCCCGTATAGCTATTGAAAACGCTGCTTCAGTTGCAGGTATGTTCCTCACAACTGAATGTGTTATTGTTGAGAAAGAAAAGGAAGATGAAAGTAAGAATCAAATGCCAATGAACCCCGGCATGGGTGGAATGATGTAGAATATTTTACGGAGATCAAAAAAAGTGCATTGAAAGCCGGTTGTAACTTGTTGGAGCAGTGTGGTTCCGGCAAGTGGTGGCTTTGATGCACTTTTTTTGTATTATTTTTTTAAATTGCATGTGGTTAAACCGTGACTTAGGTTAAAACTTCTGAAAAATCCGGTATCTGCTTCAGGCAGATCAATCGTCCATGGTAAGATGCATAAGGTCAATTAGTTAATAAAAATATTTTCTTATGAAGTTGCCAATACTTAAAAAAACAAATGAGATAAGTGCCTCCATGTCTGCGGTATATATTACCACCAGAGATACTGCTTTGCCGGAAGACGCTTTCACCCCGATGGAGTTGAAATATATTAAGTCAAGAATTGCAGACGGGGCTTCAAGTGTTGCTGTCAACTCATATTCCAGGTGGGTGTTTGTTGCTGTATCTGATCCTTCAAAGGAAAATCATATTAACCGTGAAGATCTGCGTAATGAAGCGGCCAAACTGGTATCCATAATAAGTGAAAACAAAATAGCTGAACTTGTACTGGTTGATATGATTATTGATCCTGAACCCGTCCTTGCATTTGCCGAAGGGTTGTTGCTTGGAGGTTACCGTTTTGAAAAGTACAAAAGGGAAGAGGACAAAAAGGAGTACTATCCCGGTAAGATTTTTGTAAACAGTCCATATGTTTCGGAAAACGATATTGAAGAGCTTCATGTTTTATGCAGGGCGGTTTACCTGACAAGAGACATGGTAAATGAGCCGCTTTCAGGATTCAATGCTGTGAATTTAGCTGAAGAGGTAAAGAAGCTTGGCAGTGAAGCCGGTTTCAGTGTGGAGGTTTTTGACAGGGATAAGATAACCGAATTGGGTATGGGGGGGTTATTATCGGTAAACAAAGGTAGTATAGACCCGCCAACATTTTCGGTTCTTGAATGGAAACCTGAAAATGCCGTCAACGCTAATCCGGTTATACTGGTTGGAAAGGGTGTGGTTTACGATACCGGAGGTATTAGCCTTAAACCCACATACAACAGCATGGATTACATGAAATCTGACATGGCCGGGGCTGCTTCTGTTGCCGGCGCATTGTATGCAGTGTCAAAAAACAGGGTGCCTGTTCATGTTGTTGGACTGATACCGGCAACTGATAACAGGCCGGACGGAAATGCAATAGTACCGGGGGATGTTATCACAATGTTCGACGGCACTACAGTGGAGGTTTTGAATACAGATGCAGAAGGAAGGCTTCTGCTGGCTGATGCACTTTCTTATGCATCAAGATATGCTCCTTCACTTGTAATCGATATTGCAACTCTGACCGGCTCTGCTATGGCGGCATTGGGAACGAAAGCGATAGCACTTATGAGAACTGCAGATGATAATGTATTCAGAAAGCTTTCCGGCAGCTCCATGGCTGTATATGAAAGAGTTGTTGAATTTCCGCTTTGGGATGACTACAAGGAATCATTGAAATCTGATATTGCAGTAATCAGGAATATTGGGGGTAAAACAGCCGGAACAATAACTGCAGGGAAGTTCCTTGAACATTTTGTTTCATATCCCTGGATACATCTTGACATTGCCGGACCTGCCTATCTTCATAAAAAGGAGGGTTACCGGACAAAAGGAGGGAGTGGTGTAGGAGTCAGGCTTTTATACGATTTTCTGAAGCACATCAAATAGTTGCAGAAAAGTTGCTTAATTATAAATTATTACATTTTACCGGAAAAAATAAGAAATACATTTAAGAAAATAATTTGATCAGGTTGTATGGAAAGTCAAAAAATTAAAGTAGGGATCACTCACGGTGATATTAACGGAATCAGCTACGAGATCATTATAAAAACCCTTATGGATAACCGCATGCTTGATATTTGCACCCCGGTTGTTTACGGATCACCAAAAGTGGGAGCATATCACCGCAAGGCTTTGAATGTAAGCAACTTCAGCTTTCATCTGATTAATTCAGCCAGCGAAGCCAATCCAAAACGAGCTAATATAATTGATTGTCTTGACGATTCTGTTCGCGTGGAGTTGGGGAAATCAACATCCATTGCCGGTGAAGCATCGTTAGCCGCCCTGAAGATGGCTGTTAATGATGCCAGGAAAGGATTGATCGATGTGATCGTCACAGCCCCGATTAACAAGCACAATATCCAGTCGGACAGATTCAATTTCAAGGGCCATACAGAATATCTTGCTTCCATGTTTGACACTGAAGAGGTATTGATGATAATGGTGAGTGATATAATGAAGGTTGGTGTTTTATCCGATCATATACCACTTTCCGAGGTGCCGGGATTCATAAGCAAAAACAGGATACTGGATAAGCTGCGCATTATGAACCAGTCACTTATACAGGATTTTGCAGTAAGGAAGCCGCTTATAGCAGTGCTTGGATTAAACCCGCATGCAGGGGATAGTGGACTGATAGGAAACGAGGAGATAGAAACGATAATACCTGCCATAAACCAGGCACGTGAAGAAGGAATAATGGCACTTGGCCCTTATCCTGCTGACGGATTCTTTGGTTCAGAAAACTTCACCAAGTTTGATGGTATACTTGCCATGTTTCATGATCAGGGACTGGCACCATTCAAGGCGCTGGTATTTGAATCGGGTGTAAATTATACAGCCGGACTTCAGGTTGTAAGGACATCGCCTGCTCATGGGACTGCATATGAGATTGCAGGGAAGAACGAGGCTTGTCCGGCCTCTTTCAGACAGGCAGTATACCTTGCCTGCGATATATTCAAAAACAGGAAATTGTACCGGGAACTTACAGATAATAGTCTGACCTTTACTGAAGAAGGAGGGGAGGAATAGAAAAATAAAGATAAAGACAAAGCATTGTTAATATGCTGCCTGAATCATGGTTGTTGAATCTTTCATTCTTTTTTATTGGAAATTAGTGTTGTAAAACATATTTTTGCTTTAGACGATATATCATTGCAGTTCAAAAAATATTTGAACTTTTTTATTATATTTCTAACATAAAAGCAGGGCTGCACTATACACCCTGTTGCAAAGAGTTAATATTCAGGGAGAAAACATGTGGCCGGAGTAAGTCTTGCTAACTCTCATTCCGGCACTAAAACTGCATGTTTAATTGAGGTTTACGGTTTTTAGCAGATTTAATCTTGTTAATCAAATATTTTAATATTATCTCATCTAACAAACCTAAAATACTCCTAAACCATGGCAAAAATTAACCTGAACCTCGACAATTTGAATGAATCCTTTCCGGATAATTTCACAGAAGAGCAAAAGGCAAAAGCTAAAACTTTATTTTTGAAGAAACTTGCTCTGCTATCACATGATTTTTACAAGGGGAAAATGCAAACAATACCAAAAGCTCCTGTAATAGGCTTTAACTGGTTCAATGTTTGGTACACACCCGGTGTTTCAAAAGTATCCACAGAGATAAGAGACAATAATGATCTTTCGTATGATCTCTCGAACAGGGGAAATCTTGTGGCAGTGGTAAGTGACTCAACAAGGGTGCTGGGAGACGGCGACTGCACACCTCCCGGCGGACTTGGTGTAATGGAAGGTAAGGCATTCCTCATGAAATATCTGGGAGGAGTGGATGCAATTGCTTTATGTATTGACAGTCGCGGAAAAGATGGCAAAAACGATCCTGACAAGATGATTGAGTTCGTTAAAATGGTTCAATACAGCTTCGGCGGAATAAATCTTGAGGATATTTCGAATCCCAACTGCTACAAGGTTCTTGATACGCTCAGGGAGGAGTGCGACATACCCGTATGGCATGATGATGCCCAGGGAACTGCTTGTGTTACTTTGGCCGGATTGATAAATGCACTTAAGCTTGCCGGTAAGAAGAATGAAGATTCAAAAATAGTACTGCTCGGTGCAGGAGCTTCAAATACGGCCGTAGCCAGGATAATGTTCAAGGCAGGGTTTGATCCCAAAAAGACTATAATGTTGGATTCCAAAGGCGGACTTCACAAAAACAGGAAAGATATTGAGGACGACCCGAGATACTATCCCAAATGGGAAGTTTGCACCGCAACCAATCCTGACCATGTTGACACACTGGAGGAAGCCCTGAATGGTGCTGATGCCTTTGTGGGTCTTTCAAAGCCCGGGCCAAGCTTTGATGCTGAGCTGATCAAAAGGATGGCTGACAAACCGATCGTATTTGCCTGTGCCAACCCGGTTCCTGAAATATACCCCTATCTGGCGAAGGAAGCAGGGGCTTTCATAACTGCCACCGGAAGGGGCGATTTTGCTAATCAGGTTAATAATTCCCTGGGGTTCCCGGGAATACTCAAGGGAGCGTTGCTTGTCAATGCCAGTGCCATAACCGATGAAATGGCAATTGCAGCTGCTTACTCACTTGCCGAATTTGCAGAAAAGAGAGGCATAACCACAGAAAGTATTATCCCTACAATGGATGAGCACGGTGTATTTGCACATGAAGCGGCCGATGTTGCCATGCAGGCAATAAAAGATGGTGTAGCCCGTAAAACGATGACCTGGGAGGAAGCTTACAATAAAGCACAGGAAGATATTGAGCTGGCGCGCAATATGACTCATAAACTCATTGAAGACGGTTTTATAAAGCAGCCGCCTGCCGATATGGTTGAAAAAGCGTTTGACTGGGCAGTGAAGGAAGTATCATAGTTCCACCTTTGCTTTGAATTGCACAAAAGAAAAAAATCCCCCTGCTGCGGCAGGGGGATTTTTTTGAAGGGCTGCCTTACATGGCAGAAATTCAGATAGTTTATTTCTACCTGTTCAGGATGGCAGGGCGTTGTTTCAGGTGGTCTTCCATCTCCAGAAGCGGAATACCCTTCTCAAGCCAGTCAGGTGCATCCGCATCCTTAAGGTAATGATCCATGAACTCCATCATCCTGAATGCATAGTCAATCCTGTTGGGCCTTCTGGCAACCGAATGGTTTTCTCCGGGATACTGAAGCATAATAACCGGCTTTTTCAGTCTTCTCAGTGTATTGTAATATTCTATACCCTGGGTAAAATCCACTGCACCGTCTTTATCGTTATGCATAAGCAGAAGGGGAGTTTCAACATTTTCCGCAAAATAGACCGGCGAATTACGTTTGTAGGCCTCCCAGTGATCCCAGTAACCGCCATAAAACCTGCCCTGACTGCTTTCAAATATTGGCTGGTTGGTACTGCCTGTGTTCCAGTAGATAAGACTATACATGCTTATCATATTGGTTAGTGGAGCACCTGCAACTGCAGCTTTGAAAATATCTGTCTGTGTTATCAGAAACGATGTCTGATACCCTCCCCACGAGTGACCGTGTATACCTATCCTGTCGGGATCAACTATCCCTGTTTCAATGGCAGCATCAACTGCAGGCAGAACGCACCATACAGAGGACATACCGGGGTCATTCATTTCATATACGATATCGGGCATCAGCACTGCATAACCGTTGCTGGTATAGACTGAGCGGTTAAATCCGCCGCCGGGAAGTGCAGGCCTTGTATAGCTGTTCAGTCCCTGTGTCAGGCGTTCGTATATGTAGACCACTGTGGGATATTCTTTCCCCTCTTCATATCCTGCCGGCAGGAAAAGTGCGGCATCAAGTGTGTCGCCTCTGTCACTTACAAAGGAGATAAGTTTGGAACCTGGTGACATGGCAAAATTTTCCTGTTCAGGATATATCCGGGTGACCTGTTCGGCTCCGGAAAGGTCATCTCTGCGGGTTATGTAGTAATCCGGGGGATCGGTTACTGTTTGCCTTGTGTAGTAGAATATATCCTTATCTTTCACCTTGCCAAGCATTCCGTATTGTGCATCGTCCATCATCAGGATCCGGGCGCCGGGCTTTCCCCCGTCAATTCTTGCAATACCGCTTCGTTTGCTTATGTCGTCGAATACCCTTATATACATGGGATCATCAAGGTCTATCCCTTCTTCACCAGGATCGAGCCGGAAACGCATCTGGTATATCCATCTGTTTTCTGCACCGTTCCGGGTCAGGTTTTCAAACCTCTTTCCATTGGCCGATATTTTCCAGACATCCCAGTTATCGCGTATTAAAACTTCTTCTGAATCACTTGTCCACCCCCATGCAGGCGTGGGAGGGTATTTGACATTGCGGTCGAATCTGTCATTAGTGAAGTGAGTGGGGACGTTACGGGTAATGTTGACCTCATCTCCGGAAATGAAATCCCAGCTGTAATAGTTGCCTTCCCTGTAAAACAAAAAGCTGTTCCCGTCAGGAGAAATATTGAGTCCGCCAAGCATGCGGTGTCTTTCAAGAAGCAGCTCCTTTTCACCTGTTTTTACATCTATCAGATATATGTCTGCATAATTGCGCCCATCCAGTCCGGCCATAAGCTGATATTTGCTGTTGTCAGTTCCCAGGGCAAAAATGTCGTTTGATGCAACATTCACACTCCTGATATAATCATCGGCCAGTTGGACAAAGCGGCTTTCATCAATGTGATATACCGAAAGATAGCTGAAATTTCTGTCCTGGTTTTCCCTTCTCTGCTGAACAGATTGCAGCCTGTCATCCTGCCAGTGCCAGATAACAACCTCAGGTTTCTCTTCATCACTTTCACCCAATGTAGCTCTTCCGGGATCACCGTTCTCCTGGTCTTCATCTGTGTCATCTTTTTCTTCCTTCTTTTCGGCCATATGGATACCAAAGAAGAGTGAACGCATATCATCAGACCATCCTGGTGCCCTGTTTGGACTAATGGTCATATTTTCAGGAAAATCCTCATCCTCGTGAGGGTTGTATTCAACTTTTACAGGTTTTCCGTCAAAATTCCTGAAAGCAACTATACTGTAAAGCATATCCTCCCAGCCTTCATCCTCAACACCTTTTAAAACTGCAAGTCCGTCACCATCATCATTCCAGTTCAGATACCTGTAACTTGCCTTCCCGCTTTCTGCAGGTATCACATTCCCCGTTTCCAGGTTCAGGAAATGAATACCGTTGCCCGACTTGCCGTAAGAATCTATAAGCCATGCAAGCCAGCGGCCTTTTTTATCAAAGCTGTAGGATGACACATTCCCGAAATTAAGTACGTTCCCGCTTTCCAGTTCGTATACAAGAAGATCTGTACCGCTTCCTGCATCGTTGCTGCGTGAGGGCTGGGGGGTTGACAGGTGAACGGCCAGCCAGTCAGGGTTCTCTCCGGAAAAGGAAAAGCTGTTTACTTTTTCAAAAACCTTTTTCTCCATGTTATCAAGGTCAACAAGCTTCAGGTTGTTTTGGGGAGGGTTGTCGCGTGAAGCTCTTTTCCTCTCCTCTTCAGTTGGGTAAACCAGGAAGGCAATAAACCCTGAGGTCTCATTGAACCTGATTGCGTTTGCTCCTCCTCCCCTGGTCTCACCTATATCGAACACTTCCCTGATCTCTTCATCCAGGGTGTGCTGAAGAATAAGTTCGGAGTTGCCTGCATTGGGACTGTACCAGTAGGCAAACCAGTTTCCGTCATTGGACATGGTTACAGACCCTCCGGGAATATGCTTCCAGTCAGGCACATCATACCATGTGACAGGCGGCAGCTCTTTCTGTCCGCTAACAAAATTGCCCGCTGCAAAAAAAAGCAATGATGCCAGGACAACAAGTCTGATTGCTGAACGATAATTCTTTTTCATTTTTTTGACATTTGGTTTTTATAAAGGTTAATTTAACTGATTTCTTCTGATTAACAATTCAACGTTTCCTGATATTTTTAAAGAAATTCTCAAGCAATACCGAACATTCCCTTTCCATCGATCCGTATGTTACCGATGTTTTGGGATGCAGAATATTCCCCCCTGTTTTGGTATATCCCCTTTTTTCATCCTTTGCTCCGTACACTATCCTGCTTATCTGAGTCCAGTAAGCAGCTCCTGCGCACATGGAACAAGGCTCAAGGGTAACATAAAGTGTGCAGTCAACCAGGTATTTTGAACCAAGGTAGTTTGCAGCAGCAGTCAGAGCCTGCATTTCTGCATGTGCAGTTGAATCATTCAGTGTTTCGGTTAAATTGTGTGCACGTGCAATTATAGTTTGATTGCAGGTTATGACCGCACCGACCGGGACTTCATCCCTGTCAAAGGCTTTTTGTGCCTCCTTGAGTGCTTCCTTCATGAAGTGATCATCATCCGGAGAGAGTAATTCCATTTTAATATTTGCAGTATTACGGGGAACTTGCGTTGATATTTTTATAGGGTACTTGAAGTAAGTGCAAAATTCTTCTTATTTTCGCAAGATAACAAAAATTAGGTAAATGTACAGAACACACACTTGCGGAGAGCTTAACCTGAAAGATGCCGGTAAGGAGGTGACATTATGCGGATGGGTCCAGCGGTCCCGCAACCTCGGGGGCATGACATTTACAGACCTGCGTGACCGGTATGGTATAACACAGCTTGTATTCGATATGGAGGGAGATTCCCGCCTCTGCACCGAAGCCAGGAATCTCGGGAGGGAATATGTTATATCTGTTAACGGGAAAGTGCGTGAACGCAGCAATAAAAATCCCAATTTACCTACCGGCGAAATTGAAATTGAAGCAGTAAGCCTTAGTGTGCTCAATCCTTCAGAATTACCTCCCTTTACCATTGAGGATGAAACCGACGGTGGTGAAGAGCTCAGAATGAAATACAGGTATCTCGACCTTCGCAGGGAACCATTGAAAAATAATTTGTTGCTGCGCCATAAAATGGCATCAGAAATAAGGTCATATCTCAGTTCAATGGAATTTATTGAGGTTGAAACTCCAGTACTGATCAAGTCCACACCCGAAGGAGCCCGCGATTACATAGTGCCCTCGAGGATCAATCCGGGTGAATTTTACGCCCTTCCGCAGTCACCCCAAATGTTCAAGCAGCTTCTTATGGTTTCAGGGTATGACCGCTATTTCCAGATAGTTAAGTGTTTCAGGGATGAGGACCTGAGAGCCGACCGCCAACCGGAGTTTACCCAGGTGGACTGTGAAATGTCATTTGTTAACCAGGATGATGTGCTGAAAACATTTGAGGGGCTTACCAAACATCTCTTCATGCAAGTAAAGGGGGTTGCTTTTAACGGGCCTTTTCCCCGGATTCCCTACAGTGAAGCCATGGAAAGTTACGGAACCGACAAGCCGGATATTCGTTTTGGAATGAAGATCAGGGAAATGACAGATATTGTAAAGGGCGGAGGTTTTGCCGTATTTGAAGATGCTGCCTATACCGGGGGGATATGTGTGAGGGGCGGTGCATCTTTTACCAGGAAGCAGATAGATTTGCTTACAGACTTTGTGAAGAAGCCCCAGATAGGGGCAAAGGGAATGGTTTATGCAAGGTTCAATGAAGACGGTTCTTTCAAGTCTTCTGTTGACAAATTTTTTTCAGCCGGACAGATAAGTGACTGGATGGACTATTTTGATGCCCGTGAAGGTGACCTTCTTCTGATACTTGCAGGGGACAGGGAGGCAACACTTAAGGCTTTGTGTGAGTTGCGGCTTAAGGCAGGAGATGATCTGGGTTTGAGAAAAGAGGGTGAGTTTGCCCCGTTGTGGGTTGTTGATTTCCCCCTGCTGGAATGGGATGATGAAACAGAAAGGTTTTATGCAATGCACCACCCGTTCACCTCTCCAAAAAATGAGGATATTGAATTGCTTGACAAAGAACCTGCCCGGGTCAGGGCTAATGCATATGACCTGGTTATTAACGGTGTTGAGATAGGAGGAGGTTCTGTAAGGATACACGATTCCAGCCTGCAGAAAAAGATGTTTGAAGTTTTGGGGTTTACTGAAAACGAAGCCCGTGATCAGTTCGGGTTTTTTATTGATGCTTTCCGTTATGGTGCACCGCCACACGGTGGGGTTGCATTTGGGTTTGACCGTTGGGTTGCCCTTTTTGGCGGATCCGAATCAATCCGCGATTATATAGCATTTCCAAAGAACAATGCCGGGCGCGATGTTATGATCAATACACCTTCACCGGTCTCTCCCGCACAGCTTAAAGAGTTAAAAATGAGGATTATTGATGAGGAATGAGTTTAGTCACCGGCTGACTGCACTTTTAAGTCCGGTTTCAAAACTCCCATAACTACCACGCCGGAAAGAAGATTAAATTGCATTTTATTCAATTCTTTTTTAAATTGCCTGAAAATAAAAATTTTCAGATATGAACAGGCAAAAAATTCTAATTATTGCGGTTCTTTTCATCTTCTCAACAGGTGTTGCCGCGCAGCAGGGTTCTGATGACTGGTACAGTGACCCGTCAACCGAAAGATACCTTATAAGTCAAACAGGCAGGAATATACCACAGGGAACAGGTTATTACCAGAATGTTCTGGTTTTTTTCAATTCGGCTCATTATGGGGTAACTGACTGGTTTTCATTGGGATTGGGATTCGAAGCTATTTCCACTTTCAGCGGGAACCCAATACTGCTGGTGCTTCCAAAATTAGGGTTTGAACTTTCTGAAAACATATCGGTTGGAGCAGGTGTTCATTATCTTAATGCATCGGTTCTGGCAAGTGAGGCGCAAGGAGGGATAGCATACGGGGTTTTCACATACGATTTCAATCGCAGCAATATTTCCCTTGGAGCGGGTTGGGCTTTTTTACAGGATGAATTGTCATCACAACCATCGCTGACTATCAGTGGAATGACCAGGTTATCCCAGAGGATTGGCCTTGTAAGCGAAAACTGGGTCTTTTTGTCGGATGATGACGTATATGCTCTTTTTACATACGGAATTCGCTTTATCGGGGAGAACACCTCATTTGACCTGGCTTTTATAAACTCAAAGGATATTGCAAAGACTTTCCCGGTAGGGTTTCCAGCATGGGCAAGCTTCAGCTTTTATTTTTAGCCTTTCCGGTTAGTGTTGCCGAGGTAAAGCCGGTTATTTCAACATTGACATAATCACCGGACTTGTGGTTTTCTGCAGGAAAAACAACAACCTTGTTCTGTGATGTACGTCCTGTAAGGTCATAAGGGGATTTTTTCGAGGCTCCTTCTGCAAGGACTTCAAAGATCTTCCCTTTGTCAGTTTTTTTACTTTCAAATGAGAGCCTGTTCTGCAGCTCAATTATTTCGTTAAGCCTGCGGATTTTGACTTCTTCCGGAACATTGTCGTCCAGATTTTTTGCTGCACCGGTGCCTGGCCTTTCGGAGTATTTGAACATAAAGGCAAAGTCAAATCCGGCCTCTTCCATCAGGCTAAGTGTTGCAAGGTGGTCTTCTTCAGTTTCGGAGCAGAAGCCGGCTATTATATCTGTAGAAAGTGAGCACTCAGGGATTATCTCCCTTACCGCCCCGACCCTTTCCAGGTATTTTTCGCGGCTGTATCCCCTGTTCATCAGCTTTAATATCTTTGAGCTGCCTGATTGCAAAGGAAGGTGAATATGTTTGCAAATATTACTGTAACGCGATATTGTGTGGAGCAGCTTGTCACTAAGGTCTTTGGGGTGAGATGTTGCAAACCGTATTCTCATCCCGGGAAGTTCAAGTGCTACCCGCTCAATAAGCATGGCAAAATCAACCTTCTCGCCGTTACTGCTGTTTCTCCAGAGATATGAGTTAACATTTTGTCCAAGCAGTGTTACCTCCCTGTAGCCGGCATCCACCAGCTCCCCTGCCTCACGGATTACAGAGCCGGGGTCCCTGCTGCGTTCCCTTCCGCGTGTATGGGGGACAACACAATATGAACAAAAGTTATTGCATCCGCGCATAATCGACACGAATGAGGAGACCCCGTTTTTATCCATTCTGACGGGACTGATATCTGCGTAGGTTTCTTCCCGGCTCAGCAAAATATTTACCGCCTGCTGTCCTGTACCTGCTTCAGCTATAAGCGAGGGAAGATCCCGGTAGGAGTCCGGTCCGGCAATTATATCTACCTGTATGCCGTTTTCACTGAACTGTTCCTTAAGCCGCTGAGCCATGCATCCTATAACTCCAACTATCACCCCGCGGCGTCTTTTCTTTTCGCCCAGGTGTTGCCGTATCCTGTTAACTGCTCTTTTTTCTGCATTTTCCCTTATGGAACAGGTGTTTACAAGAATAACATCTGCACCACCCGGGTTTTCCGCCAGTTCAAAACCCGTTCCTCTCAATACCGAAACAACTACTTCGCTGTCGCTGACATTCATCTGGCAACCGAATGTTTCCACAAACAGCTTACGTCTTTCGTTTGATGATTCAGGTTTGTTCTCTGTATTGTTGTTATATGACATATATCCGGCAATATTGTTGCAAAGTTAATATTTTGATGCCGTTAATTAACGCCAAATAACATCTTATATTTCAAAATAACTTTGATTTTCGTTTAATTTAGGGAACCCTGTACAGATAATTTTTCATAGAAACTCAGGTAAAAAAATTATTTTTACAATAATTAACTCAGCTTTCAAAACGTAATAAAACGAAAATAACTTACAATGTCAGGACACAGTAAATGGTCAACCATAAAAAGGAAGAAGGGAGCCCAGGATGCAAAACGTTCCAAGATCTTTTCAAGCCTTGTAAAAGAGATCGATATTGCAGTGAGGGAAGGAGGACCGGACCCGGAATCCAACCCCAGGCTCCGGCTGGCTATTGCAAATGCCAAGGGTGCAAATATGCCCAAGGACAATATTGAACGTGCAATCAATAAAGCTGACAGGGATCCTTCCGACCTTCAGGAGGTAACATACGAGGGCTATGCCCCTAACGGGATAGCGGTATTTATTGAATCTCTGACAGACAATAATTTGCGTACGGTGGGCAATATCAGGGCAATTTTTAACAAAAGGGGCGGCAATCTTGCAACAAACGGTTCGGTTGGTTTTCTTTTTGAAAGGAAAGGGATTATAACAGTCCCGAATGAAAAGACCGGGGATGCAGAGATGTTTGAGCTGGAAGTTATTGACGCCGGTGCTGAAGACCTGGATTATGAAGATGGTTATCTTGTTATTACAACTTCGCTTGAAGCATTCGGAAAGGTCAGAAAAAAACTGGAAGCCCTTGAGGTGGAACCTGAAAATGCAGAACTCAGGAGAATACCCATGGAATACAAGCAACTTGATACTGAAGAAGCAGTTAAAGTCCTCAGAATAATAGAAGAGCTTGAAGATGACGATGATGTCCAGAATGTTTACCACAACCTTGATATAACCGATGAAGTTATAAAGGCTATGGGAGATTAGTTGATGTAAAGTGGCCCGTCAGGTCCTAAAGGTATTCCCAGCCACATCCATATCATCATAACCGCAATCCAAATAATTCCAAGAATTACAGTATAAGGAAGCATTGTCGATATGATAGTTCCTATGCCATACTTTTCATCGTATTTCTGGGCAAAAGTCACAATCAGTGCAAAGTAGCTCATCATTGGAGTTATAAGATTTGTCAGCGAGTCTCCTATCCTGAATGCAGCCTGGGTCACGCCCGGGTGGTAAGGGTTTTCAAGAAGCATAAGCATCGGGATGAAGACAGGGGCAATGATAGCCCATTTTGCAGAAGCACTGCCCATAAAAAGGTTTATGAATGCTGAAAGAACAACAAATGCGGCTATCAGTATGGGCCCCGTAAGCCCTATATCGGTTAGTCCTGCAGCTCCCCTTATGGCAATAATAAGTCCCAGATTTGAATAGCTGAAAAAGTAAACAAACTGTGCAGCAAAGAAAACAAGCACTATATAGCTTCCCATTCCGCTCATAGACTTGATTATGTGTTTCATCACATCCTTGTCGTTTCTGACCGTCCCTACTATCCTGCCGTATATAAGTGCCGGTATGAAGAAGAATAGAAGGATCCCTATAATTATGCCGTCAAAAAAGGGTGAATGGAGTACCGACCCTGTTTCAGGGTCCCGCAGAAGTCCATTTGAAGGAATTACAGTGAAAGCCATGACCAGAAGGAAGATCACCATTGAAATACCAGCCCATTTCAATCCTTTGCTTTCTGCAGCCGAGAGCTGTTCAATCCGGAATTTTTCGGTATTCCCGTCATAATTCCCAAGTCTTGGCTCCACTATCCTTTCAGTTACAAAAGTACCAACTATAACCACCACGAAGCTTGAAACGATCATGAAGTAATAGTTTACAGCCGGATTTATTACCATATCGGGAATGATCAACTGTGCCGCAGAGGTTGATATCCCTGCCAGTATCGGGTCAATAGACCCGATCACTATATTGGCACCGAAACCTGCACTTACCCCGCAAAAAGCAGCCGCAAGCCCTGCCATGGGATGACGGCCAAGGGCGTGAAAAATCATAGCACCAAGGGGTATAAGTACAACGTATCCGGCTTCAACGGCAACACCTGAAACAACTCCTGCAAAAACAACCGCTGCGGTTATAAGTCTGGGAGGCGCACTTAAAACAAGCGATCTTATCAGCACGGAGAAAAGTCCGGTGCCCTCCGCCAGTCCTATACCCACCATTACTACAAGCACATACCCAAGAGGAGGAAAGCGCAGGAAGTTGTCAAGTATATTTGTGTACATCCATCTTACTCCGTCGCTGCTCAAAAGATTGTTTACAGTTATCAGGCTTCCGTCAACCGGATGAATTGCCGAAACTCCCAGAAGGTGAGTTACAAGTGAAATAAGAATAACGAACCCTGCCAGAAGGGCAAAGATTGTGGCAGGGTGGGGAAGCAAATTTCCAATATATTCAATGTAGTCAAGTGATTTCGCGAAAATGCGTGAAAACAGGGATTTTCTTTCCATGAGGACAATTTTAAATTATTAAAATCTTCAAATGAGCTCAAAAATTTTTCTGCGTAAAAATACACAAAGAGGTATGAAAAAAAAATTTTGTAATTTCCCGCTTTAATAACTTATATGATATCAAATGAAGTTTATTCGTTTCTATTTGCTGATACTTGTTTCTGCTTCCCTGCTCTTTGGGTCAGGATGTGCAAAAATTGAGGAGGTTGAGGTAGGGGATATAAGGAATTTTGAAATGACCAGGTTCACCGGAAGCGGTATTGAGTTCGAAATATCTTTGCCTGTTGAAAACCCAAACAGGTTTCGGGTCAGGGTGGTTGAAGCAGATGTTGACATTATTCACAAAGGCCGGAAGCTGGGACGGATAAAAAATCCCGAAAATCTGGTTATTCCGGCCGGCTCATCAGAAGTCCATACTTTGTCAGGCACAATTATGCTTGAGAGCCTTTCAGGCGGGAGCAGCTCCCTGCTCAGTATATTTTTTGACCGCAGCGCTGACGTCGAATTAACAGGCAATATAAAAGTAAGGTCTTTTATATACAGCCGCACATTTCAGGTTAATGAAAAATTCAGAATTGATTTCTGAACAACAACTTGTTTATTGAAATTGAGAAGCAGCCCCACCGTAAACTAATCCGCTTTTGTTTGCGTTATAGAACTGAAGTTTTTTTCCCCTTTAATAAAAGAAATTGAAAATTTAATTTATATTTTTGCCGGTACTTAAAGCGGTTTTTTATTTAAATTTCTTCAGGTCAGTTATGATGAAAAGGATTATTTTTTTACTAATTATCCTGTTGGTTCCAGGTAGTTTTTTCCTGTATGAGGTTTATTCGCAGGAGCGGAAGGGACAGGTCAGCATTGTACAGGATGCAAGGCTTGAAGAACTGCTTAAAAGGCATGCCTCAATAAATGAAAAAAAGGAGGGGATTCCCGGTTACAGGATTCGTATTTTTTCACAATCAGGGCAAAATGCACGTAACAATGCAAATGAAACAAGTGCAAAATTTTATGAAAAGTATCCGGAAATCAAGACACATCTTGATTATGACCCGCCAAACTTTAAAGTTTATGTCGGAGATTTCAGGACCAGGAGTGAGGCACTTAAAACAATGATGAAAATCCGCAAGGATTATCCCCATGCATTTATTGTCAGCACCACAATAGATTTCCCCCCGCTTGATTAGGGAATGGAACAATTATATTTAATATTACATTTTATTCTGATCAATGTCTGATTTGATTACCCATGAGTGCGGAATTGCAATGATCCGCCTTCTGAAACCGCTGGAGTATTACCAGTTGAAATATGGCACCTGGATGTACGGCCTTAACAAGCTTTACCTGCTTATGGAAAAACAGCGGAACCGTGGGCAGGATGGTGCCGGGGTAGTAAGTCTCAAGCTCAACAGGAAACCAGGCAATCAATATATTTTCCGTAAGCGCTCCAATACATCTTCTTCCATTAACGATGTATTTCAGCATATTTATACTCACTATGGTAAGGTGAGGCAGAGGCATCCGGGGGTAATTGACGATCCTTCCTATGCTTCTGAAAATCTGCCTTTTGCCGGGAGCATTTATCTTGGCCATTTGAGATATGAGACTTTCGGGCAGAACAGCATTGATTATGTACACCCGGTGATGAGGGAGAATAACTGGAAATCAAGGAATCTCGTGCTGGCAGGGAACTTCAATCTTACCAATGTTGATGAACTTTTTTCAAGTTTGATTGATCTGGGGCAGCATCCAAAAGAGTACACTGATACTGTAACAGTGCTTGAGAAAATGGGTTACTACCTGGATGAGGAGAACCAGTCTCTTTACCGTAAATACAAAAAGGAAGGTGTCCCCACCAGCAAGATATCTGATTTGATTGAAAAGAATCTCGATCTGGTCAGAATTTTGAAGGATTCAAGCCGCAGATGGGACGGAGGATATGTTATTGCCGGTATCCTGGGGCATGGTGATGTTTTTGTAAACCGCGACCCCTGGGGGATAAGGCCTGCATTTTACTATGCAGATGACGAAATTGTTGTATCAACTTCTGAAAGGCCGGTTATTCAGACGGTAATGAATGTGAGGTCGGGCGAGGTAAAGGAGCTCAAGCCGGGACATGCACTTGTTGTAACACGGGAGGGCACTGTTTCTGAAGAGTTGGTAAGGGAGCCTTTAGCACGCAGTTCATGTTCGTTCGAGCGTATATATTTTTCAAGGGGAAGTGATGAAAATATATACAAGGAAAGGAAAAAGCTGGGTGAACTTCTTACGCCTGAAATAATAAGTGCAATTGATGAAGATTTTGACAACACTGTTTTTTCTTATGTTCCCAATACAGCCGAATCAGCTTTCCTGGGGATGGTGAAAGGAGTTGAGGATTATATGATAAAAAGAAAGACAAGGGAGATAATTAAGGGTGGCAGGAATCTGACTGAACAGGAGATTGAAAGAATAATCAGCAGGCGTCCCAGGGTAGAGAGTATTGCTGTAAAGGATGTGAAGCTTCGAACTTTCATTACAAGGGAAAAGGGGCGTAATGACCTTGTGGGGCATGTTTATGATATTACATACGGTACTGTTGTGCCCGGTGTTGATAATCTGGTTATAATAGATGATTCAATTGTGAGGGGTACTACACTGAGACAAAGTGTTCTGAAAATACTTGGACGGCTGGAACCCAAAAAGATCATTGTTGTATCCTCGTCACCGCAGATCAGGTATCCTGATTGTTATGGAATAGATATGGCAAAGCTGAGTGATTTTGTTGCCTTCAGGGCTGCCATAGAGCTTCTCAGGGAAACAGGCAGGGGAAGTATTATTAATGAAGTTTACCAGAAATCGAAAAAACAGCAAAATCTTCCTAAAGACCAAATAGTCAATTACGTTAAAGATATTTACAGTCCTTTCAGCGATCAGCAGATTTCAAATAAGATATCTCAATTGCTCAAACCTTCTGACATGAAGATTGAAGTGGAGATCATTTTCCAGTCAGTTGAGAATCTTCACCTTGCCTGCCCGAATGATCCGGGTGACTGGTACTTTACAGGGAACTATCCCACACCTGGTGGCAACAAGGTTGTAAACACCTCATTCATAAACTTCATTGAGTCGAGGGACACCCGCTCTTACTGACTTCATTGAGTCGAGGGACACCCGCTCTTACTGAATGGGATGCTTTTCTACCCGGGCAGATGTAAAGGATATTCAGAATCTTGCCCTTGCTGCATGGCGTACTGCTGTTACTGAACTTTAAGGTGTACCCACTGCTTTCAATGGGTCTGCTCAACTTAATTTGCTGTATGGTTTGCTGCTGTTACTGTACTTTAAGGGTTTGATGAGTGAGAGTGAAGGTAATACTTTACACGCTGATAAGTGGAAACGTGCCTTTCCACTTTTTTCTTGTACAGGTCGCTTATAGTTATCATTATTCCGGTTTCCTCAACATTGCCGAAGCTTTCATTAATAACTGTCCCGAAAACTTTCATTGAGGGGGAAAGATTCATATAGGCATTTATAAGAGGAGGTATTACTTCCCCATGACTTCTTACCTTATGGGAAAGAGTTCTGTAGTCTTCTTTATAGCTTTTGCCGGTAAATATCTTTTCCATCGCCTGATAATCAATATCCAGATCCAGCGGGTCTTTAGGGGTGACAAGCTTCTCATTATCAGGGAAGTACTTTTGCAAAAACCAGAGGATCATGTTGCGTGCCTCTTTGTTGAACCTTTTATACATTGTTACCTTACCAAAGAAATATTTCATTTCGGGATTATCGACAACTATTGCTCCAAGGCCGTCCCAGAGGTTGTCAAGCGCAAAGAGCCCCTTCCTTGCCCTTGCAGTGCTCTGGTATGCCGGCTGTACGAAAGACCTGCCCAACTCTATCATATAGGGAAGGTATTCCTTTACAAATTTGTCTGAAAAACTGAAGAGTTTTGCAGTAGCCAGCTTTGAAGGGTCAACAGGCTTCCCGGGCTCCGGTATGTAATAACGGTAGCCTCCCAGTATTTCCTGGTGCTTCGGATCCCACACAATAATTTGTTTGTAGGGGTCTTTACCGGTATCGAAATCGTCTATGTCAATATTATTGCCCGTGCCTCCCCCGGCATGCCTGAAACTCAGTTCCCTTAGACGCCCCACCTCTTTCATTATGTTGGGCGAATCCTTGGCCGTTACAATGTAAAGTTCATTATTTGCATTGTTCGTTTTCCTGATGAACTTTGATGAACTCAGTTCGGCCTTTATATCTTTTCTGCTTATGGGCGGAGAAATAATTTGCATCTGTTTTTTATAAATTGAAAACATTCAAAGTTAATAAAATAATAAAACTTTAAGCAGTTTCAATCCCTTTACCCATATCGTAAACAATATCTTTAACATATTCAGCCCATTGCTTATTGTTTCTGGAACGGTCGAAATGTGAATAAGGTATCGGTTTGCCTATTTTTACAGCTATTTTTTTCCCTTTTTGCCTGAACATTTCATCCGGCAGAAAAAACAGCTCAATATTTGCTTTGATGCCGAGAAATTTCCTGAAATTAGCCAAACGGTAAAAAAACCTTGAGTTCTTACCGCTGAAATGCATCGGAATTATGTCCCGCTTATGGTCGATTGCCTTTTTAATAAAATTTTTTTTCCACTCCAGGTCCACTATTCTTTTCCCTTTTTTTCTTGAGCACATTCCTGCCGGGAAATAGAGAACCTGGTTGCCGGATCTGTACAACTCTTCAATTCTTCTTGCATATTCTGAGGATTGTTTGCCCAGCTTGTTCACAGGCACAAAAATTGATTCCAGGTTTTTCAGGTTTAACAACAGGTCGTTTACGATAAAACGGATATTTTTGAAGTGTTTGCCTATTATATCGATGAAAATCATTCCGTCAAGCCCTCCCAGGGGATGGTTAGAAACAAAAATGTAGCGGCCGTCTTCCGGAATATTCTCCTCTCCTTCTACTGAATATTCAATGTTCATATAATCCAGAATTGACCTGACAAAATCAATTCCATCATCATCCCTGAATCTTACAAGTGCTTCATTGATCTCATCCTGGTGAATTATGCGCTTTATCCAGTTTGTTATAAAACCTGGCAATAAACTGTATAAACGTGGATTCTTGTTTTTGAAAATACGGTCAACATCAATCAGCTCTAAATTATTTTCACCTATTTTGTCTTCCATTTCCAGTTTAAGATTAGAACTATAGTTAAAAAAACACTAAAAATAAAAAATAATTGCCTAAAAACAGCATTTAATGGCTATTATGAAATAGCCTCCATTCCGGTGAATTTTAATAAAATAATCTTTTTTCAAAAAAAGTTATTAACAAAGTGGAAAAAAATGGGGCAAAGTGGTTGAAAGTGGTGTTTTTTTATATATTTTTACTCTATCAAACCATTTTGCTATGGCGAGCTTTATCGGTGATTATAAATGCAAAGTTGATGCCAAGGGCCGCATTGTACTGCCTTCGGCTTTCAAAAAACAGATGCCTTCAGCTGCACACGACAGGTTTGTGGTAAAGAAGGACATTTTTGAAAAATGCCTTGTTCTTTATCCTATGGACGAATGGCAGAGGCAGAATGAAATTATCAGGGAAAGGATAAATCCATACAACAAGGAACACAGCATGTTTTTGCGGGGGTATTTCAAAGGGACGGCTGAAGTTGTACTTGACGGCAGCAACAGGTTGCTTATTCCAAGACGGCTTCTGGAAGAGGCCGGCGTAGACGGCGAAGCGGTACTGGCCGGACAGGATGGGAAAATTGAAATATGGAACAGCTACCAGTATGATAATGTAGCCGGGGATGCCGATGATTTTGCCGGACTGGCTGAGAAAATTTTGGGGAACACTGATCAAAACAGCTGAAAAAATGGGCTATCACAGACCTGTGCTTTTACAGCAAAGTGTTGACGGACTGGCAGTGAAACCTGAAGGCACCTATGTTGACCTTACTTTCGGGGGGGGCGGGCACGCTGGTGAAATTCTGAAGAGACTGGGTAGCGGACTTCTGGTTGCATTTGACCAGGATGCTGACAGCCTGAGTGAAGCAAAAAAGGTGAAAGATGAAAGATTTGTGTTTGTAAGGGGAAATTTCAGGTTTTTTTTAAACTATTTACGTTATCACAATATTTTGGAGGTGGACGGCATACTGGCAGACCTTGGTGTTTCGTCACACCATTTTGACCAGGGCAAAAGGGGGTTTTCCTTCAATGCTTCCGGAAAGCTTGATATGAGAATGAACAGGCTCAGTTCGCTTAAAGCCTCCGATATTGTCAACAGCTACGG
>PUMT01000148.1 GCA_003551495.1 Bacteroidota bacterium | reverse complement strand
CAGGTTAACCGATCTTAATTACACACCAGGATTATATCTTGTAGAAGTGACGGGAATTGACGAGGCATTTACAGGAACCGTAACAATAACTGAGCCGACTGCTTCATCATTGGAAATTAGGGCTGAAAGCATTCCTGATGCCACCCCGAAAGCTCCATTAAGAGTGAAGCTGCTTGATCAGTATGGTGAAGAAATGACCCTGCATCCGGGGCATTTCAATTGGACCGCGGAGAATATTACAACCAGTGTACTTGTAACAGATCGGATCAGTTTTGATCCTGTGGCAAAATTCACTATTAATACCGATGCTGATGCTGATGAATTTAGCCTGGGTGATAAAGTGCAGATCACTTTTGCCCATACACCATCAGGGGCAAGCAAAACTGTAACGCTGCCGGTCACCTACAAAGTCCAGTTAGCTTCACTAACCTTTGGCGATCCTATTTTACCCCATGGTGCTACCCACCTGACCAGGGATATGAAAAATGTCCGAATTCCAGTTACAGCAATAGATCAATACGGCAATCCAATGTTCCTGGTCAAGGGAGCAAACGTGGATCTTTATTCCTCCGATCAGCTGATCATTAAGAATGAAGATCTCTCATTTGTCACTTTTGGCGGAAAACAGCATGTCAACATAGGTGCATTCCAGGATAAGGGTTCTGTAAAGATCACCATTATGGGAACACCGGGCATAGTGGCAAGCAAATCGTTACACGTCATTGAATCGGTGCCCCACCAGCTTCGAATTGTTATGGCACCCGATGCTTCTATTGTTGAAGGCAAAAGTACTACGGTAAGGTTCGATGTACTGGACCAGTTTGGCAACCGGATCACTTCAGACCGTGAATTCTATGAATTGAGGGTCGTTAAAGCTTCCGGTGGCGATGATATAATAGCAGAACCGCAACACGACGAACCTAGATTGGAAATATCTGAAGCAGTTGAAAATATTTTAATCGAAGCCGTAGACAATACTGCACCGGCTAACGAAACAATTACCTTCAGGCTGCAGAAAACTGACAATACCTACATCGACAGCAAGACCTATACCTTCAACATCATAAGTTATTTTGATAATCTGGATATACCTGTGGACAAGCATCAATATACAGCCGGCGACATGATCGAAATGACGATCAAAGCCATGCTAAATAATGATACTATTCACACAGGTTACAATGTATCAGGTTTGGCTAAAATCACTTTAACAGTTAACTCCGAGGAACTGCTGTACTACCGCACCCTTAATTTCGAAAATGGTGTGGCCGTAGTAGAGCCCAGGATACCGGCTACTTTAGCTGGTGAGGACTATGATGTAGAAGTAGAATTTGATAGTCAGACATACGATGCGGAGGACCTGTTTACAGTCAAGGCAGGCCCGGCCAGCAAGTTCGTTTTAGAAGGAGACAAAACTTCAGATACTTTAGATGTTACCCTAACCGATGCCTATAATAACCCGATCAAGTCCTTTGAAACGAATGAGCTGGTAAATGTCACCTACCCGAATCAAGCATCAGCACCTGCTGGAATCAGCGAAGAAGGAGACCTTGAAGTTGATTTCGTTGAAGGTGAAGGTCAGATTGTATTCGGTGCCGACCTGGTTCCCGGCATCTATACAGTTACTTTTGGCGTTTACAGTGGAACACTTACCATTAAATAGACTTGACGTGACAGCATTTAAATAACACATTATGAAGTAACTGGATCCGCTGGCGGTTTGCTGTTAACACTAATACGGCGGCGGTGGCGCTACCGCCGCCGTATTATCCCTTCGGTAATGAGTAATATAACAGGGTATAAACTAAATGAGCGAGCTGATGGTTGTAACATATATTAAGGTGAATAGTTCTTGGCAATAAAGAAAAATAATGGCGGCACAAAACAGCCTTCTAATAATTTTTATGCAGATGGGTCCGGGAAAGGAGACTTAATGATGCCAGTTTATCACTGCTTGATAAATAATAAATACATCATGAAAGCAGGCATTGTTGTTATGCTTGCTATTTTTTTGTTTTTCTTCGTGATTACGACTGCTTCAGCTGATGCCTCTGTTCCTGCTTTCGGCAACATCGACAGCGGTGAAGACATCAATGTTAATGACGTTGTCCTGGCCATGCGGTACGTTCTGGACCTGGAAACCCTGGACGCCGACCAGCGGGAGAGGGCTGATGTTAACAACAATGGGGTTATTAACGTCCAGGATGTATCCCTCATCATGCAGCGGGTGCTGGAGTTGATCGATGAATTCCCGGTGGAAAAGGTTGCCACGGATACTTTTTTTGAAGTCGAACCGGGCCACGATTCCATCAGCGGCGTTAACTGGCCGGCCGATAAAGAGGTCACGGTCTCCTTTGCTGATGTGGAAATTGTCGTTAATACCGATGCAGAAGGCAGCTTTGAAATTCACCGCTGGCAATATGAGGAGCTGGAATTTGAAATTGACCAGACCGTAATGGTCTCAGATGGAGTTACCACCAAGGTCCACATTGTCAGAAACCTGCAAGTTACGGGTGTTGATGCTGAGGCGGATCTGGTCTTTGGAGCAGCCCCGGCCGGCAGTAGTGTCGAGGTCCGAATATTTGATATGGAACAGGATTATGAAGATTTTCCGATCCGGACCGTGGTTGCAGACGGGACCGGCCAGTGGACCGCTGATTTTTCGGAGGAAGTTGCAAACAACCTGCCCGGCAGCGCTTTTAACATAGTTGAAGATGTGGTCGGGGAAGCACGCATAACCGATCTTACCGGGGATGCCACCCACAGGTACTGGACTTATGGCGAGGCGGCCTTCTCGGTTTACCCCGATGAATTGATTACCGGCTTCAACTGGGCCCCCAAAGAAAAAGTGACTATCACCGTGGGGGGCAGCAACTATGAAGCTGAAACAGATTCCCACGGTTACTTTTCTGCCGGGGTTAAAGCAAACGCCGGGGATACTGTGGTAGTAACCGACGGCATTGCCACCAAAAAGCATGTGGTTACCGCCCTGGAAGTTACAGAAGTTGACCGGGATAACGGGATCATTACCGGCACGGCTGAAGCGGGAACCACCGTTTTTATTGAACTGCTCCAGCCCATGGTAGGCCAGCCCGGCCCGCCGACTTTAATTGATGAGGCCGAGGTCAAAGCCGATCTAGACGGTAACTGGACGGTTAATTTTGCTATGGAAATTGAAGAAAGCATTGATCTTGTTGTGATGCAGGAAGATGATGATGGCGACAGGACTGTAGTTCTGAAATAGTTT
>PUMT01000091.1 GCA_003551495.1 Bacteroidota bacterium | reverse complement strand
TTATTCTGATTTCATCTTTTGATGATTATATTTCAAATATTCTTGTTACTTTTTTTCAGGTTACAGCCGGATTTTTCCTGATTTTCCCATCTGCAGAACCTGCATTTATGATCTCGGCAGGACTGCTGTTGCTTTACATTCCCCTGGGGAAGCTAAAACATGCAATTTATTTTTTTGCTGCGCGGTATCATATCGGGTATTTTTATGGATGGCGGAATGTATGGCCAGAACGCAAATATGAGGTAAATGGAAGAAGTAAATAAAGAAAAAATAAAGGCCGGGCTATCTGTCCTGAGATCAAACGAAGACAGCAAGCTGGAAAGTCATCTTAATGCCTGTGTAAGGTGCGGATTATGTGCCAGAAGTTGTCTCTATTATCTTGCTACAAAAGACGAAAGGCTTATTCCCGCCAGTAAGGTTGATATTGTTTCTTCGATATACAGAAGGTATTTTACCTTTTCCGGAAAGAAATTCCCGGGTCTTGTCAATGCACGCAGGCTGGATGACAAAACGGTTGCTGATATGGTTGACCTGCTTTTTGGCGGATGCACCCTTTGTGGCCGCTGTGTGAAACACTGTTCCATTGGCGTTGATATTGAATATGTTGTAAGAAAAGGAAGGGAAATGATGGCCATAATGGGTTTTGTTCCTTCAACACTTCAGTCAACCGTTAATGCTGCACTTGAAACCGGCAACAACATGGCCATTTCCAATGAAGATTTTGTTGATACCATAGAGTGGATGGAGGAAGAGCTTCAGGATGATGTTGGCGATACCGGGGCAAGAATACCTCTTGATGAAAAGGATAAAAAGATATTGTACACACTTAACCCGAGGGAACCCAAATTTTTTCCTGTTTCCATTTCCGCCATGGCTAAGGTTTTTTATGCTGCCAATGAAAGCTGGACATTATCATCCAAAATGTATGATGTAACCAATTATGCATACTTTTCGGGGCATTCTGACGAAGCTGCCGTTATTTCGCAAAGAATGTCCGATGAGGTTCGCAATTTGAAGTCCGGCACCCTTGTACTTGCCGAATGCGGGCACGGAGTAAGGTCTAACCGGTGGGAATCTCCAAACTATCTTGGGAAAAAGTTTCCGCACAGGGTTAAATCCTCAGTTGAGTTAATGGCGGAATATATAAGGGAAGGGAGGATAAAACCCGATAAAAATAAGCTGAAAGAGAAGGTTACGCTACACGATCCCTGCAATCTTGTCAGAGGTGGAGGTGTTTTCAGGGAGCAAAGGTATATTCTTGAACATTGCGTAAAAGATTTTCAGGAGATGACTCCCCGGGGATACGATAATTTTTGTTGTGGAGGAGGTGGCGGACAGCTGGCAATGAGTGAATACAATGAACGAAGGATCAGGATTGCCGAAATAAAGGCTGAACAGATCCGCAAAACCAAAGCCCAGGTGGTGGTAGCACCCTGCCATAACTGTATTGATCAGCTTTCCCAGATAAATGTTACCTATAAATTGAATGTAAAGGTGAAAACCCTGGCTGAAATTGTTGCAGATTCCCTTACAATAAAGTAAATTTTGGATTGAAAATTCTAACTCTGAACTTATATGGAAAAATTCATTTATCTCGATAATGCAGCTACCACATTCCCAAAGCCCAGGGAAGTTTACGATTTTATTTATTCATTCTGCAGCAAACATGGTGTTAACCCGGGACGTTCCGGTTTCGACGCATCTATTGAGGCTGAAGAGATGGTTTTCGAAACCCGAAAAATGCTGATGGAATTGTTCAATGGTGACGGGGACCCTAACAGGCTCACATTTAGCTATAATGCCAGTGATTCTCTGAATATGGTCATTCAGGGTATAGCAGAAAAGGGTGACCATATAGTAACAACTATGCTGGAACACAATTCCGTTATTCGTCCGCTTCACCATCTTCAGGTTGACGGTATAGCCGAAGTTGATTATGTTCCGTTTGACGACAGTGGATATATTGATCCTGATGACATTAAAAAAGCTCTGCGGCCCCATACTAAAATGGTAATAGTTAACCATTGTTCAAATGTGCTTGGAACCATACAGCCTGTAGCTGAAATAGGAAAAATTTGCAAGGAATCAGGTGTTTTATTCATTGTGGATGGTGCTCAGGGTGCAGGTGTGGTTGATATGGACATGCAGGCCATGGGTGTTGATATATATGTTTTTACAGGACACAAATCACTGATGGGCCCGACCGGAATTGGAGGATCTTATGTGATGGAAGGAGTTCCTGTAAGAATAACCAGGTTTGGAGGAACCGGAGTTCGTTCTGCTCAGCTTACACATCTTGAGGAATATCCATACAGGCTTGAATGCGGGACACTAAATATTGCTGGTGTGGCCGGATTGAACGCAGGGGTTAAATGGATCAATGAGAAAGGTATGGAAAATATTCATAATCAGGAGATCGTATTGTGGGATAAGCTTAGGGTAGGGCTGCAGTGCATCGACAAAGTAACTGTTTATTGTGCGGAAAATACCGAGAATCAAAATCCCGTATTAAGTTTTAACATTAAGGGACTCCCTTCTGACGATGTCGGGATGATGCTGGATGTTGATTATAATATCGCATGCCGTACCGGACTGCAATGTGCACCCAAAGTACATGAAAGGCTTGGAACTGACCGGATACATGGCACAGTGAGGTTCGGGCTTGGCCCTTTTAACACTGAAGAGGAGATAGATGCGGTTTTAAAGGCAGTTAATGAAATTTCCTCCATTAGATAATCTTTTAAGTTCCCGGAATAGCAAATCTGTTTTTTTTCAGGTAATTTCCTGTCCTGTTTCAAAATTGTCTTTTATATTTGTTATTAAAGTGCATTTTGCATGGTTCACCAGTTTTAAAAGTGCTGTGTTATTCTCAGTTTATTTGATGCGTTAATGTTTTATAAATGTTAACCATAAATTAAAATACAGGAGGTATTACCATGATCGGAATGGATTTTTTAAGCTTCTTGATACTGCTGGTAATAAGCATTGTTGTATCAGCAATTTTACATTACGGATTTAAATACTACATCAGACCGGGTTTCGACTCCTTTATTTCAAAGGTTATTATCGGATGGGTAGGAGCCTGGCTTGGATCACCGGTGTTTGGAAACTGGTTCAACGGTTTGGCTTATGAGGATGTTTATATCATACCAGCCATACTGGGTACGTTGGCATTACTCGTTGTACTTGGAGATCTGGCATTAACTTTCAAGTGTGTTGAAGAAAAATCGAAAGAATGATCTGCCGGTATAATCTATGATTTCGGAATAACACAGCATTTTATATCTTACCGGTTTGATAAAGCACCTGACTCTTTTATGCTCTTTTTCTATGTAAATAAAGTTTGTCAGGGAATCGGATAAACTTATCCAAACCCTTCTTCCTCAAGAATTGAACTTATGTATATTATAAGGGACGATTCCTGCCGTATTTTTCGTGTGCTGTAATAAAATCGCCTGCCACAATCGATGCTGAAAGTGAAATTTCCCCGGCAAGTGCAGTTGCTGCTGCAATTTCGGCAAATTTTTCACTTTTTCCGCTGCCGTGGCAATCCATCATTTCAAGGCACTCACGCTGGGTTGGAAGATATGTCCCTCCCCCTATCGTCCCTACTATCAGTGAAGGCAAAATTATTGAAACATAAAGGTCACCATCCCGGTCTTCCATATATGTATAACCTACGCATGATTCGCTCACATTTGCCAGATCCTGTCCGCACGACAGGAACAGGGCTGCAATACCGTTGGCCAGATGGCCGTTAGCACCAAGGGAGCCTGCTAGCAGTCCGCCCATTACCTGTTTTTGGTAAGCGCTTGTAATTTCTTTGGATGTGGTGTGAAGGTATTTTGAAATAATCCTTTTTTTCAAAACCACCTCAGCTGTTACTGTTTTTCCACGTCCCAGAACCGAGTTTATATAAGCAGGCTTTTTATCAACAGCCATATTGCTTTCCAGTATATAGCCTGATACTGGAAAACTGTTTTCAATATATCTGCTAACCTCATAAGTAGCTTTTGACACCATATTCATTCCCATGGCATCACCTGTTGTGAAATCGAGCCTTACGAAAACAAATTTTCCATGAACTGTGGTGTGATAACCAACCAGCTTTCCTTTATTTGTCGTACTTTCTGCCACTTCCTTCAACTTTGTAAAATTATCCTCAAGCCAGTTTATAAACTCCATTGACTTTTTCAGGCTTTCAAGTTCGAAGCAGGGGGCTCTCTGAATCCGGTTTTTTACAACAACAACACTGGCACCGCCTGATTGACTGATTACCCTTGCGCCCCTGTTGAATGAAGAGATAAGTGCTCCTTCCGTTGTGCTCAGGGGCACAAAAAAATCTCCGTTTGCATGATTGCCGTATATTTTAAGCGGACCTATTGCGCCGGTGGGGACTTGTGAAAAACCTATCAGGTTTTCGATATTTCCTTTTGCCACCCCCGGGTCTAAGTTTCCATTCTGGAGGTAATTGATTTTAAAGCCGCTTATCTTGCTCAGGAAATCTGTTCTTTTCTTTATTGCACTTTCTGAAAAGTCGTTTTTTCTGTTTTTTGGCAAATCCATATCTAATTATTTGCTTAAGGTTGCACGGAGTTTCACAAGTAAGCCAGTAGCTGCAATAATAAGAAATATAACAACCTGGCTTAAATACAAAAGTATATGATTTTTCTTATAATTCAGGCTTTATAACCGCGAAATAATTCATTAAGGGAAACTGGAAAAGTACCGGCCGTCCATATGTAATTCTTTTTACAGGTTATTAGAGCTGTTAATACTTTTCGTATTCGTTTAATGTCCTGGGATATCATTACTATGAGGTTTTGTAATGAAAAAATTATGTTTTATGTTTGACGGGAATTCTGCAAAATGTAGCATAATATAATTGAAAACGTCAATTCATTAGTAATGTAAACTGTTTAGTGACATGAACAGGAGTAAGATACTTACAGTTCCAAATTTACTGGGTTTTTACAGAATTCTGGCATTTCCCTTGATTCTTTGGTTTGCATTGTCAGGAAGGGAAAATCTTTTTGCGGTTTTTATTATAGTAAACTTTCTTACAGATATAGCTGACGGTTATATTGCAAGAAAATTGGATATGGTAACCGATTTTGGTGCCCGGCTTGACTCAACGGCAGACTATCTTACATACCTGCTTGTTTTTACAGGAATATATATTTTTAAGCTGGATGACTTTTTGCCTCATATAGAAAGCTTTATCCTTTTTGTAGGATTGCTTGCCTCAACAATAATTGTATCTCTTATAAAGTTCGGGAGACTCTCCAGCTTGCATCTGTACTCTTTTAAAATAGGCGGTTACATTCAGGGTATTTTTTTTGTTATTCTTTTTTCCTATGGCTTTGTAACCCAGTATTATTACTTCATGATAACATGGGGAATAATTGCCGCTATTGAACATATAACAATACAATTAATAATACCTGAGATGAAATCGGATGCAAAGGGACTATACTGGGTCATTAAAGAAAAATATTCCGGTCAGCAGAATTATTAATACATTCAGCTATGATTATTTCCTCATCTTTTCAGTATAGTTATCTCTGGCTTCCCCTGATTGGATTTGTTGTGGGATTGCTGGCAACTATGATAGGTGGGGGAGGCGGCTTCTTTTTCCCCCCTGCGCTGATACTGTTCTTCCAGACACCGGCACATGTAGCCGTTGCAACATCCCTGGCAGCCACTCTCCCTATATGTTTCACAGGAGCAATAGGACACTACCGGAATGGTAATATTGATTTGCGTATAGGAATGGTTTTTGGTATTGCCGGTATTATGGGTGCGTTTGCCGGTGCTTCTGTAACCGGACTTATGAGTCCGGATCAGCTTAAGACAGGTTTTGGAATATATTCATTGCTTCTTGGATTGCTTTTGATATTTAACAGTCGTTTCCGTTCAGTGAATAACACTCCTGTTTCAAAACGAAACATCTTTTCAGTAGCTTTCTCAAAGATACCCAAAGGTTCTTTTTACGGATTTGCAGGTGGAATGATATCGGGTACCTTTGGGACAAGCGGCACGGCTCCCGTACTGGCAGGACTGTTTGCCATTAAGATGCCCATTAAGCTTGTGGCGGGCACATCGCTTATGATTTTATTCCTAAATACGCTGGCAGCACTCACAGGCCACCTTGTTATGGGAGAGATCGATTTTACTCTTGTATGGCTGCTTACATCCGGTGCCGTGCTTGGTTCCATTGCCGGCCCGAGAGTTACAAAGGGTTGGGATATTGGGAAAAGGGAAGGGGCTATCAAGCATTCTTTTGCTATTATTGTAATAGTTTTCGGGTTAATAATGATTTTTTTCTGAAAAAAGGTATTGCTTATAAATAAGTTTTAGCACCTGATTTATATGATACTTACGATTTATATTATTATTCTGATCTATTTTCTACTTGGAGGTATCGGTTTCTATTTCATAAACAGGAAAAAGGGAAAGGAGGAGGCTCATAATAACCGTGTTAAGTATATAACCTACTTTTTTATCATCAATATATTATTTCTGTCGATTGCTTTTTTCCGGCCGGTATTTGTAATACTGGGGATACTCATAATAATTGCCGGAGTGTGGGAAGTTGTGAAACTCTTTCTGCAATCCGGCTATTCCCGGAAAGTTTTTTTTAGTTATTATATTATGCTTTTTTTGGTTTTGTGTGTTGCTTTTTACCATTTCATAAAACTTGAAAAAGGTATTGTCTTATTCACCTTTCTGGTTGTATGCATTTTCGATGCTTTCAGTCAGATAAGCGGACAGTTGGCCGGGAGGAAAAAGCTTTTCCCTTCAATAAGTCCGGGTAAAACATTTGAGGGACTTGCAGGCGGTGCTGTTATTGCTTTGGGGAGTTCCTTACTGCTGAGGGGACTGGTTGAATTACAGACTATGGAAACCGTTTTGCTTGCTTGTGGAATTATTATATTTGCTTTTACAGGAGATTTGTTGACATCGCTTTATAAGAGAAGGTATAAAGTGAAGGATTTCAGCACTTTGATTCCCGGGCACGGGGGAGTAATGGACAGATTCGACAGTTTTATTGCCGGAGGGGCATTTGTTGCAATTTTTGATCTGTTGCTTTATTGATAATTGCTTCATTGTTATTGTAAATAAAACTTTTTTAGAATGGCTACTCAAATCGGTCTGGCAGTTATTTATCTTATTTCCCTATCTTTGCTGTTGATTTTCAACGAAATGATCTACAGGAGGCTGAATCTGAAGGGAGAGATCACAAGAAAATTTGCTCACTTTACCGCTACTTTGTCCACACTCACCTTCCCGCATCTTTTCAATGACCACTGGTATGTTTTGATTCTTGCATTAATTTTCTTTTTTGTTCTTTATTTGAGTCGAAATTCTGCCTATCTTAGATCAATCCACGATATTAACAGGCCTTCGGCAGGCAGCTATCTTTTACCTCTTGCAATATACTTCACTTTTCTTATTTCCCATTTAATGGGTGACAGGTACCTTTTTATCCTCCCAATGATGATACTGGCCATTTGCGACCCGGTAGCCGGAATACTCGGGATAAACCTGCAGCAGTATAACCAAAGGATCAGGATTTTTAACAGGGAGTTGCAGAAAACCTGGCTGGGTTCCACTTCATTTTTAATATCATCATTTTTTATAAGTGTAATTGTCCTTTATCTCAGGCATATGAGCTTTGACCTGAAAACATTCTGGCTTGCGGTGATAATTGCTATAACGGGGACAGTTGCAGAACTTCTGAGCTACAAAGGCTCTGACAATCTTTTTATACCAATGAGTGTGCTGATAGTACTTTTGATAGCTTTTTAAACAAAAAACCCGGCTTTTTCAGCCGGGTTTTTTGTGGAGCTGGAGGGGGAATGAATCCAAGGATTAAAACATTTGATAACCAGGTTTTAGTAATTAAAATTAGAGGGTAGGGTACCGCTTAGGTCACCACATTTGGATTTTTATGGGTGAAAAAATATTTTTTGTAAGGGTTTGAAATGGAATGGGGTCATCGCCGATGTAGGAGCTTCCATACCAAAAAAGATATTAGCGGCGTTGAGGCTTCAGAGGAAAAAGGAATTGAATACTAATCTGTAATCCCCTGGTAAAAACCTTTCAGCACAGAGTAAGAATATTCCACCGTCCAGTTTTTCTCACGGGCCCATCTTTTGGCAATGGCTGACTTTTCCACTTCACCCAGGTTTGTTTTCAGGGTTTGCATCACGTAGTCCTTAAGGGGGGCGGATTTTTTTAGCATAGATGTTGCCTTTCTTCCCAGAACACGTGCTGCAATCAGCATGTGATCTATTTCTCCATTTTCTGGAAAGGTGTCATTGTGGTGCTGTACAATTTTATCAAATGCCAGGTCAAAGTAATGCTGGATAATTTTCAGGATATCAGCCAGGTCGTTTTCCCGGTTCTCCGGCCGGTCGCTCCAGGCTACCAGTTTAAGTATGACCATGCCCGGAAGAGAGGGTATATGCAACTCTTTGTCCTCAATGGGTATAGCAATTGATTCTGAAAGTACTTCCCGCATACCCAATACATGCATTTCAATCTTTCTGTCAGAAAAAATTATGGTGTGGTTTTGCTCGATACCTCCAAAGGGAAGGATGTCGATTACCACATTGAATCTTTCTGCATAGAAGCGATAGGGAAAATCCCGCTCCTGGAAGCCATGCTTAAGGATAGCCTTACATACTTTTTGATATGCATCATGACTGGCGGTCATAATGGCAAAGTCAATATCCCGTGTAACCCGGCCGGGTTTGATATCATTTTTCAGGAGTTCAAGGGCAACCGCACTGGCACCAATTAAGTAATAAGGAGTATGGTGCTGCCGCATGATAGCATCAATTATATCAAAAACCTCCTTGAAGTGGGGTATGGCCAGCTGTTTATAGGTTTGGTTGGATATGCTCATTGTAAATGATTTGTGCGGCTTCCAAGTTTCTTTTGCTGCCTTGTGTAAGTAAATCGGCATATATAATCAGGGGCGGTGCAATGACTCCCTCCCTGGTTTGGGGCCAGAACATTTCCAGCACTTCCAGTTCGCCTTCCTTATGGGGAATCAACCGATAGTTTTTCATCAGCTTAGCGTTGGTTTCATGCGTGTAAAGTGTATATTTTTCCGGGCGAAGATGGTGGGTAAGTATATCGGCTGCAGGTTCTCCCCCCCACACTGTTTGAGTCGTATTTAGTCTGATTTCCTGCCAGGGCAGTGTGAGTCGGTACCTGTTTTTGTGTAGCCGGGGTTTGAGGTTGGTGCCATAATATTCCACCCATCGTTGCAGTAGCTCCTGGCGATTCTCCCAAAGGAATTCTTTTTTGTTGAGCGGGATAAGGTAGCCGGTTTCCTTTAAACCATCCAGTACCAGCGTGATATTGCCCAGGGCTACCCCTGCCTTTTGGGCGATGGTGCGTTGTGGCTCATTGACCATGTCTTTGTTTTGGAGAAACTGAAAAAGCACCTTCAGCCCGGTGGCAGTAAATGCCCGGTTGCCATTGTTTGCAGTACGTTGTATTGTTTTCTTCCCTTCCACACGAATGTAAATGCCTGGTGCTTTCAGAAACATATTACCCTGGACATCCAGATAAGCAATGTCATTGGCAAACAACTTTTCCCTGATACCCGGAAACAACTGGCGGGCAATCACCATTAAGTGCTTATGCTGTTCTTTCAGGTTGACTAACTCAGCAAGGTGGTAATTGCGGGGCTCGTCTTTCTGCACCACCATAAACTGTATAGGTTCACCTTGACCTTTTACCTCAAGCAAACCCTCTTTGAGGATTTTTGCGGCTATGCCAGTTTCCTGTTGCAGCTGTTCCAGGGCCAGTTGGATGATTTCGTTCATCTTTTCATGGTTTGTTCACAAATATACAATGTTCACGTTACGTGAACAAATTTATTTTTGGAATGAAGAGGATTTTGGGGTTTAACTCTAAGTTATTTTTTTGATGAGTTATTCTAAAGTGATTTATCAAGAAATGGGTAGTACTTCTCATTGATGTCACCGAATAGGTGTTGCGAAAAATGAAATTATTTGAAATGAACTGACGCCTAAAGATAAGAAAGAACCCCAATACATAAGCGTATTGGGGTTCTTTGAAGAAGTTTGTTTTTTGCTCTGGTGGAGCTGGAGGGATTCGAACCCTCGTCCAAACAAGGAACCAATATGTTTTCTACATGCTTAGTCTGTTCTTTATTGTCGGAAGCAGGCCGGTAACAGACAACCTACCTGCAACTTAGTCCCTTTAATCTCACCGGGGAAGCGGGACAATCCCCCGGCCAGCTCAAACTCATGAATGCCTCTTAATCAAAAACCGTTGAGCGAGGTTTTTGAGAGACAGCTTGTCCCGGATTCCTTGATCCGGAATATGCATCACCTTCTAAAGGTTATGCTGCAAGCGCGTAGTTATTCTCGCCTCTTAAATTTTTACATTCCAGTTTAACGAGCTAAAATGCATGGCTCGGCATGCTTACATATCCGTTCACCTTGCTGTCAAAACCGGTCAGCCCCGGAATTGAAACAAAGTAACACTCAAAGAACGCTGAAAAAAAAATGAAATTGTATATATACCGGACTTTTGGTAATTGTTCCAAAAAATCGGCCAAAAATACAAAGATCGTTAAAACCTTTCATTAATTTTGCCTAAAAAGTTATTTTTACAAAAAAACCCGGTATTATATGAGAAATAAATTCAAGATTGGATTATTAAAAGAGACAAAAATTCCGATTGACAGAAGAGTGCCTCTTACCCCCATGCATTCTGTCGGACTTCTTGAAAAATATCCTGAATTTGATCTGGTAGCACAAAAAAGTGACATAAGGTGTTACAAAGACAGCGAGTATATTGAAGCTGGAATTCCCGTGGCAGATGATATAAGTGACTGCGATCTGCTTGCAGGTGTAAAAGAGGTGGCGATTGACACGCTTATCCCTGGGAAAACCTACCTCTTCTTTTCACATACCGGAAAGAAGCAGCCTCATAACCGCAAGTTGCTGCAGGAGATTGTCAGGAAAAAAATAACCCTGATAGATTATGAGTATCTTACAGATCGCAACAATGTCCGTCTGGTTGCTTTCGGCAGATTTGCAGGAATTGTCGGTGCTTATAACGGACTCCTTGGATACGGCATCCGTTCCGGAAGGTATAATCTTAAGCGTGCATACAAGTGTTACGACCTTAAAGAGATGATGGGAGAACTGCAGAAGGTCACACTGCCACCTGTTAAAATACTTATCACCGGGGGAGGCAGGGTGGCAAAGGGAGCGTTGGAAACACTTGCACCATTAAATCTCAGGATGGTTAAGCCTGAAGAGTATCTTAACGAAACTTTCGATGAGCCGGTTATTTGCCAGGCAGAACCCTGGCATTATGTAAAACGCAGGGATGGAGAAGAATTCGATCTACAGCATTTTTTCTATTATCCCGAAGAGTACGAATCCACATTCAAGCCTTATGTAAAAGAAACTGATTTGTTTATTCCTTGTCACTACTGGGATCCCAGATCGCCGGTATTTCTCAGGAAAGAGGATTACAAAAACCCTGATTTCAGAATATCAGTAATTGCAGATGTAAGCTGTGATATTTGTGAGCCCATTGCTTCCACAATCAGGGCGTCAACAATTGAGGAGCCATTTTACGGCTACAATCCTGAAACCGGGGAGGAAGGCGATCCCTTAGATGAAAGGAATGTGACTGTTATGGCAGTTGACAATCTGCCGGGTGAGCTGCCCAGGGATGCATCCGGGGAGTTTTCGGAAAAACTGATTGAGTTCATACTGCCCGCAATGCTGAATGACAGTGAAGGGATTATTGAAAGGGCTACTATTGTAAAGAACGGGAATCTCACTCCCCGTTTTGAATATCTTAAAAATTATGTTGAAGGGAGAGAGTGATTTGACTTTTTCATTTTTGAAATAGTAGCGGCCGGATCGTCTGATTTAAAAACGGAATTACCTGCTACAAGGACATCTGCACCTGCATAAACAAGTTCCGGTGCATTATGAAGGTTTACGCCTCCGTCAACCTCTATAAGTGCATTGGCCTGTTTTTCAATGATCATATCCTTTAGTTTTTCTATTTTGGCGGTACTCCCTTCAATAAATGATTGTCCGCCGAATCCCGGATTTACTGACATAACCAGCACAAGGTCGGTGTACTTCAGTATTTCTTCAAGGCAGCTTACCGGTGTATGCGGATTTATTGATACACCGGCTTTCATTCCAAGTGCCCTTATATGTTCCAGTGTTCTGTGAAGATGAACCGAGGCCTCATAATGCACGGTCAGAATATCCGCCCCGGCATCCCTGAACTCTTCTATATACCGGTCAGGGTCAATTATCATAAGGTGTACATCAAGAGGTTTGGCAGCTCTTTTTTTTATATGTTTTATAACAGGAAATCCAAAAGATATGTTTGGAACAAATACCCCGTCCATTACGTCAATATGAAACCAGTCAGCTTCACTATTGTTAACAGTGTCTATGTCCCTGTTCAGATGTCCGAAATCTGCCGACAGAATTGAGGGGGCAATAAGAGGCTTCATATTCAAGTAATTTTGATTTTGAAACGGATGTAAATGTACGTGATTTTTTTTTATCCTAAAATACACACATACGGATTAAAAGGTATGGGCAAACATGAGGAAAGGAATTCAAGATGGGTATAATCAGAATTCCGTTTTAACCAAGGTAGGTTTTCAGAGTCTTGTTGCGGGTGGTACTTTTCAGCTTCTTGATCGCTTTCTCTTTTATCTGCCTAACTCTTTCCCTTGTGAGATTGAATTTTTCGCCAATTTCTTCAAGTGTAAGAGGATATTTGCCGTTAAGTCCAAAGTAGAGCTTTATAATGTTTGCTTCCCGGTATGTCAGCATAGAAAGAGTACTTTCAATTTCCCTTCTGAGAGACTCTACAAGCAGCTCCCTGTCAGGTTCTGGCGTGTCTGAATTCAGAAGCACATCGTACATGCTTGTTTCTTCATCAGTTGCAATAGGGGCGTCCATTGAAATATGACGCCCTGAATTGATAAGTGACTCCTTGACATCTCTGGGTGAAAGCTCAAGTGCTTCTGCAATTTCATTAATAGAAGGCTCTCTTTCATATTCCTGCTCAAGGTCAGAAAAAACCTTATTTATCTTATTCAGTGATCCGATTTTATTAAGTGGAAGCCTTACAATACGGGCTTGCTCGGCAAGCGACTGGAGAATTGACTGCCTGATCCACCAGACTGCATAGGAAATGAATTTGAAGCCCCTGGTTTCATCAAACCTCTGGGCTGCTTTTATTAGTCCTACATTACCCTCATTGATCAGATCCGGAAGGGACAAACCCTGATTCTGATATTGCTTGGATACTGAAACAACGAATCTCAGGTTTGCTTTAATCAATGTGTTAAGTGCCTCTTTATCCCCTTTTTTGATTCTTTTGGCCAGATCAACTTCTTCCTCGGCAGACAAAAGATCAACTTTCCCAATCTCGTGAAGGTATTTGTCAAGTGAAGGTGTTTCCCTGTTTGTTACCTGCTTGATTATTTTTAATTGCCTCATTTAGCAAATATTTAACATGTAAATATAATTACGGTACCAGCAAAAAAAGGTTTTAGGCCTAACGAATATTTTTTTAAAAAACGTTTTAATACCTTGTTTTATGTTAAATGAATCGCTTTGAAGCAATTTTTTATCAAATGTAAAATAATAACAAACTTAATTATTTGTTTTAATAAAAGAAGATAATTTTCCGGAAAAAACATTCATTTTTTTTTAAATATTTGGATAATTACATCTTATTACGTATAATTGCAGATAACTTCCAGTTCAGATAATAGTCTTAATTTATTCATTCCCATATAGTTTGTTGGTTTTGTTTTACAGTTTTTCCGGACAATACCAGCCTTTTAAAAAAAGATATTTTGATAATTATATTTTCAATAAATTCCATTTTAAAATTTTATTATGTACGATATTCTTGAATTGAACAAGAAACTTGTTCCTGATTTAAGGGAGATTGCAAAAAAACTCAATATTAAGAGAGTTGAGTCTTTGAAAAAACAGGATCTTATTTATAAGATATTGGATCAGCAGGCAATTTTGTCTTCTGAAAAAGAGAGTCAAAAATCAAAGCAATCTTACCGTTCAAGTAGTTCATCCAAACAATCCGATAAAAAGGAGAAGGCTTCTGCCGGACACAGTGAAACAGCAACTGTTAAGGAAGAAATAAAAAAACCTGCAAAATCGTCCCGGGGATCAAAGGATGAAAATGCCCCTGCAGAAAAGGGTGCTCAAACCGAAACTGCTGATAAATCAGAAAAGACACGAACAACACGCAGAAGGACTAAAACCCGGGAAGCTGAAAAAACAGAAAGTGAAGTACATTCCGGCAAGGAAGAAATACCAAAAACCCACGAAAAAACAAC
>PUMT01000259.1 GCA_003551495.1 Bacteroidota bacterium | reverse complement strand
TATCGCCCGGTAACAATATGGTTACCAACGACAAGAACAGTAGCTACAGGTACAGGACCTTAATCTGGGCTGCCGATCTAAAAACGCTATACAAAATAACTGATACGGATAAACTGACACAAGCTGTCAGTGAGAAATTTGAAGAGGTTAAGCAAAAAATGCTCAGCAACAGAGGCGGCGATTCTGTTTTTACACTTTTCCTCCAGGTAGATGAGCCTCCTGAAACTTTTGGAAAGATAGCGACCGGTCACTTCTTCTATACCCCATCACGAGAAGGCCTCGGGGAGATCCATAGGCAGGAACTGGAAAAATTGCTAAGTAATTTCGGAAATATTTCCAGGGATCAGGTTTTGGAATGGCTTGACAGGTTTATCTCCCTGAACACTTTTGAAATATCAATCCCCTGCTTAAAGGATAAAGCTCTGGCTCCTCCCGGAAAAACCGGAATAATTATAAGTCTCCTTGCAGAATATGACTTGTTTAAAAAAGTACAGGAGGCAGGCTGGCTTGAAGAGTTTATACGTGAGATGGAGAACCTTCTATTAAGAGTGGTTTCAGAGTCAATATATCCAATGCTAAAGGATAAGGTGATTGCTCACTTTTCATTTTCACCATTAAGCTACCAGAACAGGACAGGCAGTTCCGGTGGAGCGATTGTGGGCTGGGAATTTAAGAAAGAGATGCCCGTGATAAACAAGATCCAGATTGCCGATCGTTCAGTTCAGACCCCCTTGCCTTCCGTTTATCAGGCGGGTCAATGGGCTTACAGTCCTGCCGGCGTCCCGATGTCAATACTTACAGGGAAGCTGGCTGCAAAAAGAGTATTAAAATCCAGTTAGAACCGTAACTGTTCGCTTAGTATGAGATACGATTTCTAACAGCAGGAGGGAGGAGTTGCCGGTTTTACCGCCACTGCCTGTCTTACCGCCACTGCCTGTCTTGTCAGGTTACTGAATGCCTTGATGGCTTATGAATCGTTTGCCAGAGGCTCAATTGTTCCTAAAGTCCACTGAATGGGTTCCCCGCGCTGAAGGGCTTTAAAAATTGCAGGGGATCAAATTTAAAACCTTTTGGTGAACACATGGCAATAGGGGGTTGACCCTTTTTTTTCGTAATATTCCTGGTGGTAGTCTTCTGCTTCAAAAAATTCTGAAGCTTTGGTCAGTTTCGTTGCAACATCGTAACCTTTATCCCTCAGGATATTCAAAAGCTTTTCTGCTATTTCCCTTTGGCGGTCGTTGAAATAAAAGATCTCCGACCTGTACTGCTCCCCGGTATCGGGCCCCTGACGGTTCAGTTGTGTGGGATCGTGTATCTCAAGGAAATTCTTGACCACATCTTCATATGAAATTACACCGGGGTCATAAAATACTCTTACTGCTTCGGCATGGCCGGTGGTTCCGTTGCAGACTTCCCTGTAGGAGGGGTTTTTGACATGCCCGCCTGTGTAGCCCGACACAACACTTACAACCCCACCCAGCTTCCTGAGGTAATATTCAACTCCCCAGAAGCAACCCCCGGCAAGTACTGCCTTTTCATACAGACCAGCCTCCAGCTTTCCGGGGATGAAGTCAACTGAAACCGAATTGACACAATGGCGAAGGTTTTTGCCTGTGTAACCTTCACCTTTGAATACATGGCCAAGATGGCCTTTGCAGTTTGAGCAAACTATCTCTGTCCTCACCCCATCTGCATCAGGCGACCTTTCTATGGCACCGGGTATTTCATCGTCAAAGCTGGGCCATCCGCATTGCGAATCAAACTTGTCATCCGACCTGAAAAGTGCCTGACCGCACTTTTTACAAAGGTATGTGCCTTCCCTCTTGTTATCGTTATACTTCCCTGTCCACGGCTTTTCTGTTCCTTTCCTGTTTATTACAAACTCCTCAAATTCATTCAGGAAGTTGTAGCTTTTTTCATTTTCCGGTTTCATTTCCGCACTGTTTTATTTTATAAATAGTGATCACAATTAGTAATACAAATAATCAGCAGTATTTGTTTTTGCCTGCACCTTATCTTTTGCCGGGGAATAATGGTATCATGATGTATCTGACTTAACAGCAGCTCTGTTATAGTTCCACCTGAAAAACCCGCGTTTTTTAGGCGCGGTATTGACCTGGCGAGTCTTTGCCCTAATGGCATGTGCGTTTGTTGATTAATCAGCATTAAGTTGCATTATACAAATCTTTTTTTTATTAAATTTGATAGAGCGAACAAAGGATTCTTTTTTAAAAAATTGCAGTATTTCAAGATATTATAATAGCATAGTGTTGTATTGAAAGAGAGGAGGAAATCGCAATGGAAGAAAAAAAGAGGATCGCTGTCATTTCGGCATACATGCTTGCCCTTATTATCATTGGCATAGCCTGGCCTTCAAAAGGGAATTTTATTGAATCATACCTTGATATACTGTTTGCAAGGGGGGTGCTGATAACAGACTATTTTGAGGTGGGTAGCATATCTGCAGGACTCGTTAATTCGGGTATTGTCGGCATTATGGGTATTGTACTGATAGTTGCCACCAAAACCCCCATGTCGGGCCCAACCATTGCAGCTGTTTTCACACTTGCCGGTTTTGCCTTTTTCGGAAAAACCCCGGTTAATGTATGGCCGATAATTGTCGGGGTTGGTATCAGCGCCTATATAAGGAAGGAAAAATTCCAGAACCTTCTTATTGTAGCTTTGTTCGGAACGGCACTCGGACCGGTAGTCTCCCTGGTTGCATTCGGACTTGAGGCGGGGTACATAATGGGTATCCTGGTCGGGATTGCTGTGGGACTTATACTGCCGGCACTTGCAACCCACCTTCTGCACACCCATCAGGGATTCAACCTGTATAATGTCGGTTTTACATGTGGTTTTGTTGGGATGTATGTTACAGGCTATCTGCAGATGCAGGGTTTTGTCCCTGAAATGCCCCTTATATGGCACGAAGAGTCGCGGCTTGCCCTGGGTATTGTTTTTACGGTATATTTTGCCACCATGGTTGCCTGGGGATGGCCTGAAAGGCTTAAATCTATTAAACTGTGGAAGCTCCCGGGAATACTTGTGACAGATTTTGTGACTGAACAGGGCTTCAGGGCAACTATTTTCAATATGGGGCTGGTTGGTTTAACAGGAATGCTTTATATTTGGGTGGTTGGAGGGGCTTTTAACGGACCGACACTTGGCGGAGTATTTACAATGGTTGGGTTCGGAGCTTTCGGGAAGCACATGAGAAATATCTGGCCTATTATGGCAGGAGTGTTTATTGGGAG
>PUMT01000019.1 GCA_003551495.1 Bacteroidota bacterium | reverse complement strand
GCTATAATTCGGTGAAAAGGGATGCGGCAATGTGGCAGGACTCCCTTGACACTGAGGAATGGAAAATAAATAGTGAAAGTTACCTTGGCCTTATTGACGGAATGGTTTACGGAGATGATCCCCGCCAGGGGTTCGTTGAAGAAAATGTATTCTACCATCCCGACCTGGAGTTTATGTTTCCCTTTCCAACAGGATGGAAACTTGAAAACTCACCCCTCCAGGTAAGAATGGCGCCTGAAGAAGGTGATGCGCTGATGTTATTTGCCTTTGCAAAAGGAAACACGCTGGAAGAAGCTGCAAATAATACTTTAAACCAGCTTGAGGTGAAGGTAACCGACAGCAGAAAAACTACTGTAAACGAAATGCCTGCGATCAGGGTTCATTCTCTTCAGGAATCTGAAGATCCGCAGAACAACCTGAAAATCCTCTCTTATTTTATTGACTATGAAGGAAAATATTACGTCTTCCTGGGTGTCTCGGCTGAAAAGGATTTTGACAGGTTTGCCGGAAGATTCGAAACTTCCATGACCAGCTTCAACAGGCTGACCGATCCTGTAAAGCTGAATGTCGAGCCTGAAAGATTGAAAATAGTTGAAGTGGAACAAGATTTGTCGCTTATCGAAGCTTTTCGTGTACATGGTGTTCCAGCAGACAGAAGGGAAGAGATGGCATTCCTGAACAATATGGAGCTCACTGACCAGGTGTCCGCCGGTACACTTATAAAGATTGTTGATGTGAAATAGAAATTTCAAAAACTTTAAATAGTAAAACTGAGTAACAAAGTAAAACCGGGCGGAAACCTGTCAGGTTGCCTTTCTTTTAAACAGGTGTTAAAGACCTACTTTCTTAAAACATATTTCAGGTAGAGAAATTTCCTGTTCAGAAATTTATTATAGGTTGGTGTGCCGACAGTTGCAGCAAACTTTCTGGATACTCCCCGGAGTATTTTCGGAGCCATTTTCCTGATCAGCTCTTCTCTTTCGGGTGCTGAAAGATTCAATGCTTCCAGAACATTTTCTGTAATATCCTCCTTGCTTTCAATTGCAAGTCCGTTGTTCTTAAAATGTGACTCCAGTTCCTTCACTTTATAATTTTTCCTGAAATCTGAAAAAAGCAAATACCCGCCGGGCTTAAGCACCCGGGACACTTCATTTAAAAACTTTTCAATGTAGGGGTAACGGTGTGATGATTCAACGTTTATTACCGCATCGAAAGAATTATTTTTGAAAGGCAAATTTTGAGCACAGCTTCGGTAAAAATTGATGTTTCTATCATGGTAATATTCTTTGCAGAAATGAATTGCATTATTACTGATGTCAACACCTGTTGAGGTGGCTGGTAAAAAATTACGGTTTAAATAAGACAACCCTCCTCCCCTTCCGCAACCTATTTCAAGAATATCTTTCCCTTTCAGATCTACCGGTGAAACTGTATAGTGATAAAGCTGAACTGAATACCTGTTTTTTTCATCTTTTTCATCAAGGCTTATTTTCATATTGTTACCGGAATAACCGTAATTCATGTAGGTAATGTTTGCTTCCTTGTCAACATTGCTTATATACCAGTACCACAGTTTAAAAAATTGGTATTCAAGAATTCTGATCATAGCAGATAATAATTTAAGGTTCGCCTATGCACATGCTCTTGCCCGTCGCAGAAAAACGCTCCTTTATAAATGATTTCCAATAATATATGTAATTATTATGTAACTCACAAGTTAGTTAGTTGCATAATTATTATTTGATCTTGCAAAAGGTCAATGTAACGTAAACTAATAATTCTTATTTTGCAATAGGATTCTGTGTGTAAAAATATGATAATTTAAAAAATAGATGTTTAAGGAAGATAATTATAAAGAGTTGCGAATGATTGAAAGAATTCATTCCTTCATCAGCGAAGAAGATCTAACAGGAGATAACCTTAAATACAGCCGGCTTTATAACAGGATAGCCTGGTCATACAACCTGTCTCAAAGATTATTCTTCTGGTTTAAGTATGGCGGCGAACGAAAATTCAGTGACCCGTTTTTAAGTGAATTGGCTGTGAAAGATAACGATAAAGTGCTTGAAGTATCAACCGGCACAGGCGATAAATGAGATGATCAGGGTGGCAAAACCCGGCACCAAACTTCTTATTGTTGATGAAACTGAAAAACTTGTCCGGGAACGTACAACACCTGTTTGAATTCGGGCACTATTAAAATAAAGTTGCAATAACTATGCTTTGATATTCTGCGACTTATAATTTTTGGCCTACTGTTTGATAATGTTCAGTTTTACCAATAATATTTCAGGGTATCTCAAATAATATATCATGCTTAAGTACCAGATCATAATAGCAATCCGCAACATGGTGCGGCAAAAGGCATTCACGCTTATAAACATTGCAGGACTAACAATTGGTATTGCAAGCTGCCTTCTTATCATACTTTTTGTTTCCAGTGAATTGAGCTATGACCGGTATCACGAAAAATCAGACCGGATTTACAGGATAGGGATTGAATCTGCCCATGGTGGCAGCCATTTCTTCTCAGCTTACACATCAGGGGCAATGAAGGAGGCACTTGACCGGGAATTTGCCGAGGTTGAGGAGTCCTGCAGGCTATACCCTGTATCCAGGGCAATCATCAGGGCGGGCGACAGGAACTTCGTGGAAGAGAATTTTTTCTATGCAGATCCTAACTTTTATAATGTATTCTCAGTGCCATTGATAGAAGGTGATCCGGCCACTGCCCTGTTGAGGCCCAATACTATCGTTATTTCAGAAGAAACGGCACACAGGCTTTTTGGTATGGAAAACCCGGTGGGTAAAACAATATTGCTTAATGATACATATCTTTTTGAGATCACTGGTGTTTCAGAAAATATGCCCCATAATTCTCATTTCAGGTATAATTACCTGGCCTCTATTGAAACTGTAATTCCTGAACAGATGGTATACTTTCAACGCTGGCTCTACAACTATCTGTACAACTATATTGTACTAGCCGAGGGTACCAATGTAGAAGCATTTAAAGAGAAACTGCAGGATCTGGTTTACAGATATGTAAGTCCCGAATCTGAACTTTCAGTAGGCAGGGATATTGAGGCATTCGAAAGGGAAGGAGGTTTTTACAGGTTCAGGATGGAGATGATTGAAAATATACATCTCCATTCAGATGCTGACAATCAGATAAAAGAAGGGGGCAGCATGACCTCAGTCTATTTCTTTTCGATAATCGCGGCCTTTATACTTATCATTGCATGTATAAACTTTATGAACCTTGCTACGGCGCGTTTTTCGGGACGCGCTAAAGAGATAGGGGTAAGAAAAACACTTGGCGGCAGCAGGGGCAACCTGGTGCGGCAGTTCCTTGCAGAATCTGTATTGCTGTCTGTAATATCCATGATTATTGCCATATCATTAATAGAACTGACACTCCCCTTTTTCAACGAAATAACATACAAGTCGTTTGAGTTGAATTATTTCGCGAACTGGTACATTATTCCGGGCCTTATCTTGTTCAGCCTGATTACCGGTGTCCTGGCCGGAAGCTACCCGGCCTTTTTCCTCTCATCATTCAAGCCTGTAAAGGTCCTCAAAGGCGATACAGGTGCAGGCAACCGGAGCAGTTCACTGAGAAAGGTCCTGGTTGTGGCACAATTTGCAATAACTATTGCACTTTTTATTGCTACATTTATTGTATCCGGGCAGCTAAGGTTCATCCATTCCACTGATAAAGGATATGAGAAAGAAGGATTGCTGATCCTGGAGCGAACGCAGATCCTGGGTGATCAGCAGGAAGCCTTCAGGGATGAGCTGCTAAAACATGAAAGCATCATTAACGTAAGCTACTGCAATACCCTTCCGGGCTATCCAGCCGGAGGCACCGCCATTTACCGGCATGGCAAACCTCTCGAGGAGCTGACCCAGGTAATGGTTGTAACAGCCGACGAACATTACCTGGAAACAATGGGGATGAGGATGGCAGAAGGCCGGTTTTTTGCTGAAGGTTACAGCTCGGACAGAGATGCTGTAATTATAAACAAACCCCTTGCAACTATACTTGGATTTGATGAATCGCCTGACGGCAGTATCGTCTTTCCTCACGATGATCTTATAAGTCCGTTAATCGGAATTCTTGATGATGTCAATTTTGAATCGCTGCACCGCAATATCAGGCCAATGGTTGTAAGACTGCCAATCAGGCCTGCCTGGTTAACGGCCATCAGGGTTGACGGTACCAACATCCCATCAGCTATAAGTCATATTGAACAACACTGGACTGCTTTTACCGGAGATGCCCCGTTTATATATTCATTTCTTGAGGACGACCTGATGCAGCTCTATACGCAGGAGATCCGCGCAAGGAAAATATTCGAGATTTTTGCAATGCTGGCTGTCTTTATTGCTGCCCTGGGGTTACTGGGCATGGCATCATTCAATACTGAAAAGAGGACTAAAGAGATCGGAATACGGAAAGCAATGGGAGCATCTCCCTCATCCATAATACTTCTGCTTTCCAAAGAGATAAACATGCTTGTGCTGGCTGCTGCCATAATATCGTGGCCTGCAGCATGGTTTCTGATGAACAGGTGGCTTGAAAATTTTGCATACAGGATTGAACCCGGAATACCCGCCTTCCTGGCAGCAACGGCATTTACATACATTATAGCGATACTCACCGTTGGTATTCAATCCTGGCGAACTGCAAACCTCAACCCGGTTGACGTATTGCGGGATGAATAATTAACTTGCAAATAAAACCCCGGCACTTTGGATAATCAAGACAATCACCAAAGCCTTAACAGGGTCATTTTTCAAAATCTTTTTGAAAAATATTATCAGAATCTGTGCCGTTTTGCAACGGGCTACGTGAGAGACCATGACACTGCTGAGGAGATTGTACAACAGGCATTTATAAACCTCTGGAACCAAAAGGATAATATTACCCCTGAAGGACCGGTAAAAAGCTATCTCTTCACTTCCGTAAAAAACCGTTGCCTCAACCATATTCGCGACCGGAAAAAATTCCGGAGTTATTATCTTGACATAGAAACTGAACTGATTATTCCGGTTCCTGAAAAGGATAATATCATGGAGGAAGATTTGGAGGCACAACTGGCTAAAGCACTGGATAAACTACCTGAAAAATGCAGGGAGATTTTTATACTCTGCCGTTTTGAAGAAATGAAATACAAGGATGTGGCTGAAAAACTTGGGATTTCCCAAAAAACTGTCGAGACACAGATGTCCAAAGCCCTTAAAATACTGAGGGGAGAGTTTAAGGACTTTTGGTTATTGTTTATTTTTTTTTGTTGTTAATATAAGGGTAAACCCATGTTCATGTGTATAATTTATGACGAGGAATGAGCAATAAAAACAAGCATATCGATTTTGAAAGCCTGACAGCAAAATACCTGGCAGGAAGCGCAACTTCCGAAGAGGTTGACAGACTCGAGGCATGGGTTAAATCTGATAAGCAAAAGCAGAGCCTGTTTTTGGAAATCAAAAAAAGCTGGAGAATAGCTGCCACTGCCGGAAAGTCGTTTGACGAGGCAAAAGCATGGAAAAAGATTACTGCAAAAACAGACCGGAAACTCTCCGGAAATAAATCCGAAACACTGTACACCGGAACAAGAATTTACCTGAATAGATTTTTGAGAATAGCTGCAGCCATCCTGTTACTTATAGCAGGGTCCTATTTAGTTCATCATTTCACACAGTCAGGTGACAGAACCTTTATTGCAGAAAAGGAAACCGGGGAGCTTAAGCTGCATGATGGTTCTTCAGTGAGTTTAAATATCAGATCAAGCCTCACCTATCCGGCAAGGTTCAGGGGCAATGAACGCCGCGTTAAACTCGAGGGTGAAGGCTATTTTGAGGTGGCACCAATAGAGAAAAAGCCTTTTATTGTTGAAGCTCATGGAATTGAAGTAAAGGTGCTGGGAACCTCATTTTACATCAATGCCCGTAAGGATGAACTTCAGGTTGAAGTTATTGTTAACTCAGGGGAAGTTGCCGTTATTGCCCCTGACAGCCGTGAACTCAGGCTCTATGCAGGGCAAAAGGGTATTTACAGAATGGATGATCATGAACTTTTTGAAGAGAGTATTGAAAATCCGAATTACCTTTCCTGGAAAACCCGTATTATTGTTTTCGAAAACACCATACTTAAAGAAGTTTTTAAAATTCTGGGGAATACATATGGTGTCACCTTCAAAATTGAGAACAAAGAACTGGGTAACTATATGTTAACCACAACCTTCAAAGAAAAACCACTGGAGGATGTGCTTGAGATCATAAAAGAGACCTTCGAACTGCAATATGCTGATTCAGATGGTGTTATTATCGTATCAAAAGAAGGCCGGGAGAGATCCGGAAATCCGTAAACGGACAAAATAATATGTCAGTAAAACTTGTAATATTATTATTCTTTATGGGTTTGGAACTCCTTTCTGCTCAGGACAAGATCCTGCAAACCAGGTTGAGCATGGAGCTGGATAACGCTACTCTTGAGGAAGTTCTGAAGGAGATTTCGGCCCGGTCGGGCGTAATTTTTTCATACAACAGCAGGATTATCCAAAGCGACAAAAAGATTAGCCTTAGTGTTAGCCGGGAACCTCTTGCAGATGTTCTTGACAAAATCTGCCAGGTCTTTGATCTTGAGTACCGTCTGGTAAGAAATCAGATTGTACTGAGAAGAACCCGGGCAGAAAAAGATACGGTAACCCGGGTTACCTTAAGCGGCCATATTCACGATAAATCTTCTTCTGAAACTCTTCCGGGAGCCACCGTTTTTATAGAAGAATTAAACACCGGAACCACCACCAATGCATATGGATTCTTTTCCCTGAGCCTTCCCCCCGGCGAATACCGGTTTTACTTCAGTTTCGTTGGTTTTCAGGCACAGACCAGGCATCTTGTACTTGATAAAAACATTCGAAAAACAATAGAACTGGAATCTGAAAGCCATATTCTGGAAGAGGTAACTATTTTGGTTGATGAGAATCCTGAAAACCTGCAAAAAAGCCAAAGCAGCCAGATAAATGTTAACCCGCGTATTCTGGAATTTTTACCCGAATTTGCCGGTGAAAACGGTTTGATAAGAAGTTTGCAGACCCTGCCGGGAATTCAAACTCACAGCGACGGTTCATCATTCTTTTTCGTAAGGGGTGGAAATAAAGACCAGAACCTAATCCTGATTGATGAAGCCCCGGTATATAATCCAGCGCATCTCTTTGGGTTTTATTCGGTAATAATACCCGATGTGGCAAAATCAATTAACATCTACAAAGCCGATTTGCCTGTTGACAAAGCAGGAAGACTCTCAAGTGTTATTGATGTGCAGACCAGGGATGGCAATATGAAAAGATTTAACCTCGAAGGTGTTCTGAATCCCCTTATTTACCGGTTTTCTGTTGAAAGTCCCCTTTTCAGTGAAAGAGCATCTTTTTTCACCTCCTTCAGACGCTCCAATTTCAACTGGCTCTTCCGGCAGGAAGTCCCAGACAGTGATTTGCATATACAGGATTTAAATGCCAAACTCAACTGGCAGATCAATGAAAAAAACAGGGTCTATTTATCTCTTTTCCAGGGGAACGATAACTATACCTCCATTCAGGATCAGGAAAAGGTAGGTGTAGCATGGCAAAATTTCACATCAACAATAAGATGGAACCGTATTTTCAATGAACGGTTGTTTTCCAATGCAACCCTTTACGCCAGCGAATATAATTACACTCTTTTTACCGGAACTTTTCCGTGGGAGTCAGAAATCAGGGATGTCGGACTGAAACTGGACTTCTCATGGTTTCCCAATCCGGATCTAACATGGAGATTCGGCTTTGCGCATACCAACCATGAAATAAATCCCGGAAATTTTTCTGATGTTGATGAAGAGATCAGGCCATTCATACCAAAAGTTTATGCCGGCAAAGCTTATGAAACAGCAATGTACATGAACCGTGAAAAACGCATAAACGAACGCTGGTCATGGAGGGCAGGTTTCCGAATTCCTGTTTTTGAAAACCAGGGTCCTGCCTACGTATTTGGATTTGACGAAAACCGTATCGTAACTGATACCCTTAACTACCGGTACGGTGAAAACATAAAGAGCTACTTCAATCCGGATCTGCGCCTCAGTGCCAGATACCGTTTAAGCGAGAATTCCTCTCTACGGTTCAGCTGGGGAACATATAGTCAAAACCTTCATCTCCTCTCCAATTCCATCAGTCCGTTTTCATCATTTGAGATCTGGATGCCAAGCGGCAAGAACATCAAGCCACAGAGAGCACGGCAATTCACATCGGGTATAACAGCCTGGCTCCCGGCATCAGGACTTGAGATGAGTGCAGAATTATACAACAAGCGGATGTACAACCAGATTGAATATGCCAATCATGCAAAACTTTTGTTAAATCCATTTCTTGAAGGAGAATTGTATTTTGGCCGGAGTCATGCATGGGGACTGGAACTTTCTGTCCGTCGCACGAAAGGAAGGTTGACGGGGTGGGCAGGTTATACCCTGTCCAGGGTATTCAACAGGTTCGATGGTATAAATGACAACCGGAAATATCCGGCATTTTATGACCGGCCTCACGACTTCTCATTATTTCTGACCTACCAGCTGAGCCGGAAATTGATTCTCTCGTCTAACTGGCAGTACCACACAGGGTCTGCAATAACCACACCCACTGGATTTTACCACTATGATGGAAGCATCGTGCCCATATATACTGAAAAAAACAATGACCGTCTGCCGGATTATCACCGTCTCGACTTTGCACTGATCTGGAATTTAGGCAACCCATCACAAAGGTACCAGCACAGTCTGCATTTTGGATTGTATAACCTTTACAACCGCCTGAATCCTATTTCCATTAATTTCAACAAGGTTGAGACACTCAACGGTAATTACGTGGTGCCTGCAAATTATTACGGAACAAACGAGATAATATCCACCAAAAGACACCTTGGAGGAATTATGCCCTCCATTACCTATAAATTCAGATTTGAGTGAAATGGACAGTCTGCTTCGAAATATAATTGTTTGCAATACCAGGAATGGATTATTCATATGCCTGCTTCCTGTTCTTATGCTTATGGCAGCCTGTGAGGAGAAAATTGACTGGGATCTGCAGGATAAGCAGGAAAACACTGTTGTTGTCAATGCAAGGATTACCAATGAATTCAAAATACAGAAGATACAACTCAGTCATCCCGTCATGAAAATGAATGATGTACCTGCCCCCTTTTCCGGAGCTCATGTAAACATATCATGGGGTCTTATCACTGTCGGTTTTTACGAATCAGATACGGTACCCGGGACATACTACAGTGACATACCGTTTGCTGCTGCAGTCGACACAGAGTATCTCCTGACCATAGAAAAGGGGAACCTCAGCTTTCAGGCAAAAACCTATATGGTACCGGTTCTCCCTTTCAACATGCCAATTTTCAGTTTCAACGAGGATAACGGATTATTCAGCATTAACTGGAACAACTCACAATACAATCCATTTGAACAGGCAATCTATAAAGCCGAAATCAGCTGGTCGCATCTCACCTTGCAGGACAACCCTGATTCACTTTCCAGTGCACTACTCAAGTTTTACACGCTCAACACCATAGATGTAAGTCATATTATTTTTCCCCAGGACAGGGAGGAGATTTTCTTCCCTGCTGGTAGTATCGTTTATTTTTCCAAGTACTCTCTAAATAAGGAGTATGGATCCTACATACGCGCCCTGATCTCTGAATCCCAGTGGCAGGGAAGCCTTTTCGAATCAGCACGGGGTAATCTGCCCGGGAACATTTCCAATGGCGGACTGGGATACTTCAGTGCCTGTGCTGTGATAAGAGACACCCTTGTAGTTAATTAATAGCCGACCAAAGTTTTTTATTCATCTGCCGATACCTGATTATCCAGGGTCAGATGGGACTCTCATGGTTATGGTAAAATGTGGGCATATTGAAACCTGGTACGGTGTTTCATTTTGTTGCTTCCCCCGTAAGGGTAAAAAGCATCTCATGTGTAATATCAGCAGAAGCTATTGTTTTTACAAACCAAAATCAATGAAAATGGAAAATGTAATAAAGAAGCTCACCGCTTATTTCGGCAGAAACCGGAAGAGCCTTTATTCTGCCAAAGGCTTTTTATACCCCTTTGCCGGAGTTATTCTTTTAATGGCATTATTCATATTGCCATCATGCGAAAAGGATGATCCTGAACAGATCCAAAACCCTGACAGTATTATTCCCGAAAGGTTCATGGTGGAAATACCAAATTCCTTAAGCTCATCCAGCAATTTGAAAAGTACAAAGGTTGAGGCATTCAATGGCGATCATATTTATCAGAATCTTTGCACATTCATATCCGTAGGAGAATATGGAGCTGAACTTATACAAAGTATTATGCTCTCAATTGCCGTGCACAACCTTAACAGGCCAATGGATCTTACCTTTATCAGCGAAGAGGACAGTCGTCCCAAACACTTGAAGATCATTGAAAATGCATACTTTGAAGAGACACAATGGCAATACTGTTTGACGCTGAAAGACATTCAGGGCCCTTATGAAGGAAGTCACAGAAACATTGGTTTACAAGTATTCTGGAGCCTTCATCCACTTAAGGGAATAGCAATCCTGAACCCTTACAATATTTCCCGCAAAACAGAAGAGGATTTCCTGAATACACATATCAGGGTTGACTACAGCGAAGCGGGAGAAATGGGTTTTGAAGAGCATATGGTTGTAAGCATCACAGGATTTCCTGTTCCGGATCCATTGGAAAATCCTTATGGCCTGAAAAAATTAAAAATGCTTGTTGGCAAAAACGCAGATCTGATTACATTATATGGCAATTCAAAGCATCCAAACGCAAATTTTTTCTCAGACACAACAGGCTTCAACTGGGCCTTTGTGGCAGCCGCATATGAATCTCAGGACATAGCAGTGGCTGAACTGGGTCTTCCTCCGATGGATCTGGATGCTTCTGACCGGGAAACAATCCTGGAGACATATTCAGTAAGGACTGTCCTCAGGAACCAGATACTTTCAGTTTGGCCAAATATCAGCCAAAATTTACTGGACTCCTATCTGTTAAATACTGAGGCCCCCGGGTATTTTAACCGGCTAGGGTTCGTTCAGGCAGGTACCGCTCCCTCACAAGCCTGGCTGCCGCTGAGAGAGTATATCCGGACACTGACACCCTACAACCCCTCAAAAATTAGAGACCTTACTGTTGATTTTGACGAATAGAAAGATCTGAAACAAGTTATATTACTATAAAAAAAAATACTGTATTATCATGTTCCCATGGAAATTGTCGATAAATCAATAATTCAATTATAAACCATAAAATCTACAGTCAGGAAACGAACCATGTTAAAGCCCTTGGCACACACCAAAGATAATTGCATGGCGAGTTCCATCTGACCATAGATTTATAAAACTTAAAAAGATGAAAAAGCACATTAAAACAACACTGGTACTGGCAATGATCTCTTCACTTCTTCTATTATCAATGGCAGGTTGTGAGAAAGAAGAGATGGATAAAGCGCCTGAACTTCCCCCGATGTCATCATTCATAATGGATTTTTCTGATTTTATCGAGGGGACTACAAAAAGTTATGCTCTTAATGAAACATTCAAAAATCGTAACCAGGCGGTTGCACATATAGCCATTTGGAATACTGTTATTTTCCTGCATGCGGCCGTACCTGTAGCAGCCTTCATAGAGGCATTCAATCACCAGCCTGTTCCCCAGCATGATGGCTCATGGAAATGGTCATATGAAGTTACGGTGGGAATGAACACCTATACTGCCAATCTTTTTGGTCAGGGGAAAGGTAAGGATGTGGAGTGGAAAATGTACATAAGCAAGACAGGAGCAGGAGCTTATAGTGATTTTCTGTGGTTCAGTGGAAACTCACATATTGGAGGGATTGAAGGTACCTGGACACTGTACAAGTCCCCCGCTGAAAATATACCCTATATTGGAATCGACTGGTTCAACCATGTTGACGGTACTTCAGGTATCAATTACACGAACATTATTCCGGATGGCCCTGAAAACGGGGGTTATATTTCCCATGGAATAACCGGGGAGACTCCATATAATGCATTTTACAAGATTTACAATAAAGGCAAGGATAATCTTGTGGTTATTAACTGGAACCGGACGACCGGGGCAGGACAGATCAGCAACCCCCTACATTTTGGTGATGATGATTTCTATTGCTGGAGTGAAGCAGGAGCAGATATTTCCTGCCCGTAAAACAACTTACAAGGGTTGTATCCGGCCAAGGCGCTGAATACCGGTTATCAAAAACTATAATTCTTCGATCGCTAATTGTTTAACCAGATTTGAACATATGCAAAAGTTAAAAACCCCTGCAATCATTTATGTTGTCATGGCCCTGGCCATCGGTTGCATCGACAATAATGATGTAGAAACCCTCCAGTTCAGACATGACAGTCCACGGCCTCAATGCAGGTATAATGCCGACCCCGGCCGTGTCCCGTATTACCCTGAACCGGTCGTTGTTGCGGCGGACTGGGGTGAGCCGGTCCGGCTTGCCGGACCGCTAACGGACCAGTGCCCCAACGATGCCATTGAGATAAGCCGTGACGGGAAAACCCTCTATTTCTTCTGGTCACCCACGGTAGAGGGCACCAACGAGGAGTTGCTACACATCCATACCGGCACATATTACGCCGAAAGGGTTGGAGACGACCCCGGCCTGTTTACCGACCCTCGCTTTTTTGACCTTCAGAAGGGAGCTGATGGCGGTTCAGTAGACGGTAGTCTTAGCTTTACTCCTGATGGCGCTTATGTTTATTTCCATTCTACACGTGCCGAAAACCTGGGTTACCAGCATTCACCGCCTACCGACGACTATCTCGACATATATGTTGCGCCAATCATTGACGGTGAACCGGGTCCTGCAATTAACCTGGGAGAACCGGTAAACTCCATTTACCTTGATGGAGAACATGCTTTAAGCCCCGATGGATCGCAGTTATTCCTTACCTCAACCCGGCCTGGCGGACTGGGAGGTCCTGATATCTGGGTGTCAACAAAAACTGAGGGTTCATGGTCAGAACCTGTAAATCTCGGAGCACCTGTAAATTCAGAAGAATGGGACGGACAACCGGGGTTCGCAGCCGGCGATCCGAACACCATGTATTTTGTCTCCAGGCGCGACGGCCCTTCAAGCATTTACCGCTCAGCATTCAATGGAGAAAGCTGGAGCGAACCCGAAATGATTATCACCGGCTATGTTGGTGAGCCTTCTCTTGTAGCGGACGGCAGCATTATGTATTTCGTTCATGTTCTGGTAGACGACGACGGGGTATTCGGGTCCAACATCTGGTATGTAAAACGCAAACAAACCCCATAACCCCGATTATGTATAATGACTTTTAGCCTCTGGGTTTATCGTTCATGATGAGGTCAGGATTTCGAAAACCACAGTACCTGATTGGTTGTGCCTTTCCGGGCATACTTCAAGATGGAATATGGATCTTTACCTTGCGGTGGACAAACTGAATGGGCTGTGCAAGCAGATCGTGTCCGGAAATGAACAGGCATGTCTGCTGGCGTACAGTACTACAACTTCAATTACACCCCTTATCCATTGCTAAACAGCCATATAAGCGCAATGGCCTGCTATTTGATGATTTACAGAATCAAAAAACCTGAAGACAGCTATAACTATTCCCCGGAAAGGGTTAACTAAATTAAAATTTCCAACAATGGGAAAAAGAATAATCAAAATAAGCCTCTCCATCATATTAGGGATATTAACATTAGTTCTGGGACTTGTAATTGCGCTATGGATTATCAGTCCCGGAAAAGCCGAACCTCTCACCTGCCCCGACGGAAACCCGCTGGAGGAAAGCATCTCGGCTATTGAGAAGGTCAACCTGGGGGGACTTGATCAGTATGTCATAATAAGGGGCGCAGACTCCACCAAACCTGTAATGCTTTTCCTGCATGGCGGACCGGGAAGTCCGCAAGTTGCCTTCATGAAACATTTCAATACCGATATAGAAAAGGACTTCGTAATGGTTTACTGGGAGCAGCGTGGGGCGGGTAAATCCTGGTCAAGGGATATTCCGGTTGAGAGCATGAATATGCAGCAGTTTATTTCAGACACCCGTGAACTCAGTGAATACCTGTCAGAAAGATTCAGGCAGGACAGGATATATATCATGGGCCATTCATGGGGGTCATTACTGGGAATATTGACCGCGTACTAACATCCTGAGCTATACCGGGCCTATTTTGGGATCGGACAGGTGGCAGATCAGTTCAGGGGGGAGCAGATCGGATTTGAATGGGCAAAAGAGGAGGCCCGTGAGCGCAACGACAGGAAAGCTGCTGAGGCACTTGCCAAATTAAGCTTTCCTGATTTGAATGCCAGCGGCAAAGAGTGGATTGATTATTTGACGAAACAAAGAATATATGTGAATAAATTCGGTGGTGGAACCACCCGGGATATAACCGGAATGTGGCCACTTGTTAAAATAGTATTTAAAGCCAGAGAATATACAATTGGCGACAAACTTAATTTCATGAATGCAAGTATG
>PUMT01000207.1 GCA_003551495.1 Bacteroidota bacterium | reverse complement strand
TCGTAACCCTCATTGGGCGTAGCGGAAAGAGTAATATTTGCACCCTCTTCATAGTTGCCTGCCCCGTCAACAGTGCCGGCATTTTCAGGATCGACTTCAAGAGTAAGAGTAAACTTATCAGGTGGCAATTCTGCAAAGTTTGCTTTAAGAGTCACATCTTCTGCAGGCATGGAGTAATCAAAGGTTGCATTGGTGCTTACTTCGGCATCCTGAGCATCTGTCCAGTTCACAAACTCGTAACCCTCATTGGGCGTAGCGGAAAGAGTAACATTTGTACCCTCTTTATAGTTGCCTGCCCCGTCAACAGTTCCGCCCTGCTGTGGGCTTGCAGAAACAGTTAGATTGAAAACAGGCGGGTCTTTTTCTTCTTTTTCACATGCTGCAACTATTAATATAAAGGCGACAATTACTGCAAAGGCATTAATAAGATAAAATCTGTTTTGTTTCATTTTTTAAAAGATTTAGTTTTATGAATTTATTCAGTTTCCAGGATTCCACGTGTCAATGCTTCATAGATCATTCTTCTGAGTTCCAGCTGCCTGCTTTCAACCACCCTGCGGGAAGCCGGCCTGTACAAATCTGCATATTTAGGCCTTACCACGCGGTATTGAAGTTTGTCAAGGTTACCTCCAATATCTATACCAAGCCGGAATGGTAACGGTGAATCAACAAGTGATATATGATAGTCGAAACTCATGTCGAGATTATGACGCCCCCCCACAACCGCCTGGTACCTGTCCATTACAATCAGGAACGGATAAACATCTATCTCCTCCCTGAAAATGGTAAATTCCGCGGAAAGAGAATCGACACGGTTCTCAGCTCTCCTGCTGAAACGCAATGTCCTGGCTATCTCACTGAAAGTTTCACCGTCAAGCAAAACCAGATCCTGCCCCCTTATTGATGAAGCTCCTCGAAGGGTGGACATCTTTATATTATATAAAGAATCCAGATAGGTTTCAACTGCAATATGGAACTCCCCGGTACCGCGAAATGACCGGAGCATGGGCATTAGAGTGTCAATATCGGGGATCATGTTCAGCAGGGTTTCAATCTCCACATCCAGCATATGATAATCAATGCCAAGATAGAGATGGTTCTTCCTTGGCGTGCGGTACATTGCGGTTAGTCTCATATCCGCCGCCGGTGTAGTAAAGCTGAGTCCGTCCAGCACAAGGATCCCGTCATTAACCCGCACATCTCCCCTTATATCTGATATTGTATCGCCATGCATAAGCGCCTGCTTTACATTAGCCCTCAGCAAGAGATCAATTCCCTGTGGAACCATGTATGGTCCGGTGAAAGTTGTGTCATAACCATTATTATTGTTATTGTAAGCAGACGGGTCGCCGGGTGTATCATTTTCAATCCCAATACCACTGGTCAGATTCATCAACTGAACAATATCGGTATTGTCAGATAAAAAGCTGAAATCACCCTTCAAAACAGAATCGCCCCTGAAGTAGGAAAAAACATTTTCCCAACTGCCTGTCAGGCTGAAATCTGAGTGGTCAATTTTAACACTACTTTCACGTATATTGAATGTTTCAGGATCAAAGTCCATCATTATTGACGGTATCTCCAGAGGGGAAGTCATAGAAGAAAAGGAAACAACCCCATCGGTCATCTCAATATTACCTTCAGCCAGCCATTGCAGGAAAATATCTTCGCTGGTTTTATCATTTTGTATTCCGGCATTGAGAGTCATGCTAGCTGCGCGGGCAAAACCGGAACCTGATTGTGCTTCAAAATCAAAGCTTGTGTATGCAAGCTCTATGTCAGGCTGGCCGGGGTCATCACTGCCGGGAGAATAGGTGAAATAGCCATAGGGTCTGTTAACGGAGATATTTGCTGTATCATTACCGGCCAGCATCTTCTCAATATTGAACCTGCAATGCAAAGAGGGTATTGCTGTTGTGTCCATGATATCCGACATTTCCACGTAAAAGTGCGAATTGGTGAGAGATGTATTCAGATCAACGTTTACTGCAGCAAACAGGGAATCAGAAGAAACCCTGGCGGAGGCAAAATTTCTGATGCCGGCGGAATGTCCCCTGTGCGGAAGGGAAAAGTCGACTCCTGTACTGTTTGTGAATAATGAAATTGTGTCATAAACCATTGAGAAATCGGAAAGCAGTGCAGACCCTGAAAGTTTCATCTGATCAGCCTCAAAATTTATGGCCTGAGAAAGGGTGAAATCTCCTCTTACCTTCCCGCTTATTCTGCCTTTCAGGTCAATTCCCCCAGGCAGGAAAAGTTCCATCTCTTCCAGCATCAAGTCCATTTCAGCAGCAAGGTCATAATGCATATCTCCAAGCAGGCGGTCTATACTTCCTTCAGTTTTTAGCCATGAATCTGAAGTCTGCACTTCAAGGTGGTTGACTTTAAGGAAGGAATCGTCATTGCTATTCATGTCCCACCTGAAATCCACATCCCAGTTCATCCTGCTGAGGGGAAAGGGAATAAATTGATTTACCAGATTGCCTTCAGAAAGGGTCATATTCAATTCTATAACCGGAAGCAGGGAGTCATTTACCTCTCCTTTCAATCTTCCAGATGAACTGGCTATCCCCGAGGCTTCAATTTCGCCTGCGGTTGCCAGAAAATTTTCAGGGATAAGCGCCATTACCTCTTCAACTTTCCATGAACTGAAATCATAGGTCAGGTCTGTCAACAAAGTTCCCCTGCTTGTATCATTTTCAATAGTGCCCAAAATATTCAGCCCCAGTCCGTTAACAGAAAAATAAGCATTATCCATTGAAAAGCGCTGCCTGGACAGGTCTGCTTCAACCGGCAAAAGAACTTGCAGGAGATCGTTGTCAAGGTACTTTTCCCCAGCATATTCAAATGAGGCAATTATGTCATTCAGTTCAACACTGCCACTTACAATATCACCGTGGATATTGCCGGCAAGTTTTCCGTTAACGCCTCTTAAACCCAGATTTACTTTTGCCTTATGATCGGAATATAGCAGATCGAGGTTATTGAATTCAATATTCCGGAGATCTATCCGGAAAGGTTCGGTTACAGCGGTTTCTTCGACAGGGGCAGCAACCTCACCGAAAAAAAGTTCAAAATTGGAAACTCCCATGCTGTCAAAAAATAGATTTACTGATGCATCAGACAGTATCAACTTGTTTATTACTATATCACCTTTTGCACGATAGGCCTTTGAATCAATCACCCCGATCAGCTCTCCGGCCCTGACAAGGGTGTCGCAGGGTTCTCCGGGTACCGGACTGATTATGTGGAAATTGCTGACCCTTATACCCAAACGCGGGAAGGTACTGAAAACTGTAAGCT
>PUMT01000248.1 GCA_003551495.1 Bacteroidota bacterium | reverse complement strand
TTGAGGAAGTGAAAGGATACGAGGACGAAGCGATTCAGGAGCTGGTTAGGAAATCACCCTATTATAAAGCGACATCAAATGATGTTGACTGGATTAAAAAGGTTGAAATGCAGGGCAGGATACAAAAGTGGGTTGACCATTCAATAAGTGTTACGGTTAACCTTCCTTCCGGCGTAAAAGAAGAGGTTGTGGGAGAACTGTATATAACAGCATGGGAGAGCGGATGCAAGGGAGCAACTGTTTACCGCGACGGGTCACGGTCCGGTGTACTGCTTTCAGGTAAAAAGGAACCTATGTCGCTGACCCCGAAAAAACGTCCCAAAATCCTCGAGGCTGACGTGGTTCGCTTCATGAACAATGATGAAAAGTGGATAGCCTTTGTTGGCAAACTTGATGGAAGGCCCTACGAGATTTTCACAGGGAGGGAGGACGACGACGTACTACCGGTCCCTAAAACTATCAAAAAGGGGTTCATAATCAAGAGTGTACAGGAAGATGGCAAAAAGCGCTATGATTTTCAGTATATTGACAAACACGGATACAGGAACACATTTGAAGGGCTTTCAAGGCTTTTCGATACACAATTCTGGAACTATGCAAAACTGATATCGGGTGTCATGAGGTACGGCATGCCTATTCCTGATGTCGTAAACCTTGTATCTTCCCTCAGACTTGACAGTGAAACAATAAACACCTGGAAGAAAGGAGTTGAAAGAACGCTGAAACAGTACATCCCTGACGGCACAAAACCCAAAAAGGGCACTGTTTGTGAATCGTGCGGCTCGGAGTCACTTGTTTACCAGGAAGGTTGCCTGAACTGTCAGAGCTGCGGCAATTCGAAATGCGGTTAAAAATATACAGCTATAATAAAAGAAGGAGGCTCATAAAATGGCCTCCTTGATTTTTTTAATGAAAGCAGGTATTCCCGCCACAATGGTAAGAAAAGTAAATATTATTTGAGTACGTTCAGTTCCTTTCCAACCTTAATGAAAGCTTCAACACACTTGTCCAGATGCTCCTTTTCATGGGCCGCCGAAACCTGAACTCTTATACGGGCTTCACCTTTGGGCACAACAGGGTAGTAAAAACCGATCACATAAATACCTTCCTCCAGCATTTTTTCTGCAAAATCCTGCGAAAGTTTTGCATCATAAAGCATAACGGCAATAATAGCCGACTGGGTGGGCTTGATATCGAAACCGGCAGATTCCATTTTTTCCATGAAATAGGATGTGTTGCTGTGAAGCTTATCCTGCAGCTCATGGGTTTCTGCCATCATATCGAACATTTTAATTCCTGCATTAACAACTGAAGGGGGAAGGGAGTTGGAAAAGAGATAGGGACGGGAACGCTGGCGAAGAAGCTCAATGATCTCCTTTTTGCCGGTTGTGAAACCACCGATTGCTCCCCCGAAAGCTTTTCCAAGGGTTCCGGTTATTATTTCCACTTTGCCCCGGATATTGAACAATTCTGTTACTCCCCGCCCGGTTTCGCCAACTACACCTGCAGAATGGCACTCATCAATCATTACAAGGGCGTCGTATTTTTCAGCCAGCTCAATTATTTTATCCATAGGAGCTACATTACCGTCCATTGAGAATACCGCATCAGTAACAATTATCCTGAAACGCTGCTCCTGCGACATTTTAAGTTTCTCTTCCAGATCGGCCATGTCGGCATTATTGTAACGGTAGCGGTGTGCTTTGCAGAGCCTTACACCGTCAATTATGGATGCATGGTTAAGTGAATCGGAAATTATTGCATCTTCACTGGTGAGCATAGGTTCGAACACACCTCCGTTTGCGTCAAAACAGGCGGCATAAAGAATAGTGTCTTCAGTTCCGAAGAAACCGGCTATCTTTTGCTCAAGTTTTTTGTGCAGATCCTGAGTGCCGCATATAAACCGTACTGACGACATACCGAAACCGTGACTGTCAAGTCCTTTTTTTGCATCTTCTATAAGTTCAGGATGGTTCGAAAGTCCAAGATAATTGTTGGCACAGAAGTTCAACACTTTCTTACCGGTTGAGAGCTTAATCTCAGCATCCTGCGGAGAAGTTATAATACGTTCTTCCTTGAACAAACCGGCTTCCCTGATGCTCTCCAGCTCCTTCCGGAGATGCTTTTGAATTCTTTCGTACATAAAGGTTTTAATTTTTTGGGTTAATATTATTTTTTGAGTAACATGTTTTTGTACTTACAGTTAATGAAAATTTATCAATTCTCAGTTAATTTACACAATACTTTAATACCAGGTTAATTTTTGAGTCACCCGGGGACCCCAATTTTGCGGAATTTTTTTGTCTCCAGGGGTTTCCTCCTCTTTTTCCTCATCAAAGATAATATTTTTGCAACTCAAACCATTAATTTTAAAACCGGATACAAGTTTGTTACTGTAATCCATTTTTATATAATTGTATGATAAAACAATTTTTCAGAATATGGAACAACAAATCAGGATTTTTCTCATGATTTACCCGTTTTTTTTTATATACCTTTGAATTGCATCCGGAGTTCTACACACTTATATGCTGGTAATTAGGCATTTAAAATAACTTCAACATAATTTAATATTGAATTTCAAATCTAAAAAACTGTTATTAAACATGAAGAAAATTTTGGTAATTGGTTCTGCAGGTCAGATAGGCTCGGAACTGACGCTTGCCCTTCGGGATATTTATGGCGGAGAAAATGTTATTGCCGGAATCAGAAAAACTAAACCTTCTGAAAAACTCTCCGAAACAGGTCCGGTAGAAGTTGTTGATGCACTTGACATGGATAATTTCGTTTCCGTAGTAAAAAAACATAATGTTGATGCCATTATAAATATGGCTGCTATCCTTTCAGCGACCGGTGAGAAGAATCCAATGCTTGCATGGGATGTGAACATGAACGGATTGATTAATGTGCTTGAGGTAGCCCGCGAATTCGAAATGAAACAGGTGCTTGTCCCCAGCTCAATAGCCGTTTTTGGCCCGACAACGCCACGCGACAACACCCCCCAGGAAACCGTTCTCAAGCCTACAACAATATATGGTGTTACAAAGGTTGCCGGTGAACTCCTGGGTGATTATTACGTTAAACGCTACGGGATGGATGTAAGGGGGCTTCGCTATCCCGGCATAATCAGCAATGAAACACTCCCGGGCGGCGGAACAACAGATTATGCCGTTGCGATCTATTATGAAGCTATAAAGAATAAAAAATATACCTGCTTTGTTAATGCAGAAACCAGGCTGCCCATGATGTATATGCCTGACTGCCTTAAAGCGACAATAGATCTTATGCAGGCGGACTTTTCAAAGCTGAGGCATCATTCCGATTTCAATGTAGGTGCTATGAGTTTCAGCGTGGCTGAACTCGCAGAATCGATCAAAAAGCACATACCGGAATTTGAAATAAAATATGAACCTGATTACCGGCAGGAGATTGCAGATTCGTGGCCAAATTCCGTAGATGACAGTGCAGCAAGGCAGGAATGGGGTTGGGAGCCCGAATACGACCTTGATGCAATGACAAAGGATATGCTGGAGGTGATAGGTGATAAACACAAAAAAGGATTGATTTAATTATAATACGGCAGGGTGCAGACCGGATCATCGGCTACCGCTGATGTCAGGCTGATGCTGTAGTTAATATTTCCGGTCTTTATGCCGTAAAGGGATAAAGCATTCTGCCGCCTGTTTCTGTCCGGAGAAAAAAAGTCTGCATGAAAAACAAAAAAATCAGGGTGCGGTTTGCCCCAAGTCCCACAGGCCCCCTTCATATGGGTGGCGTGCGTACTGCTTTGTTCAATTACCTTTTTGCCCGCAGGAACAAGGGCGTATTTATACTGAGAATTGAGGATACCGACAGGGAAAGGTATGTGCCGGGAGCAGAGGATTATATTACAGAATCATTAAAATGGTGCGGTATAGAGACAGATGAGGGAGTTCCCGTTGGAGGTCCCTGCGAACCTTACCGCCAGTCGGAAAGAAAGGAGATATACAGGCAGTATGCCCTGCAGCTGATAGAATCGGGGGATGCTTATTATGCCTTTGATACGCCCGGTGAGCTGGAAAAACTGCGGAAAGATTATGAAAAGGAGAAAAAAGGGGTCTTTCAGTACGACTCCACGACCCGGAAAACTCTATCCAACTCACTTACGCTATCAGAGTCGGAAGTAAAAGACCGCCTGACAGTTGGGGAGCCTTTCGTTATAAGGTACAGGATGCCGGAAAATGAAACAGTCGTTTTAAACGACATTATCCGGGGGAAAGTAGAGGTAAACACTTCAACACTTGATGACAAGGTGCTCTATAAATCGGATGGTATGCCTACATATCACCTTGCAAATGTGGTAGACGACCATCTCATGGAAGTATCACATGTGATCAGGGGAGAAGAGTGGCTTCCTTCACTGCCCTTGCATATAATGCTTTACCGGAGCCTTGGATGGGATTCGCAAATGCCACAGTTTGCCCATTTGCCCCTTTTACTGAAACCAAGCGGTCAGGGAAAGCTCAGCAAGAGAGACGGTGACAGGATGGGCTTTCCTGTATTTCCCCTTCAATGGAAAGATCCTGATACAGCGGAGATTGTACCGGGTTACCGAGAAGAGGGGTATTTCGCTGAGGCATTTGTCAATATACTTGCCCTTCTTGGATGGAACCCGGGAACTGAGAAGGAGATATTTTCAATGGAAGAGCTTATTGAAGCTTTTTCACTGGAAAAGGTGGGGAAATCCGGTGCCCGATTTGATCCCGAAAAAGCAAAATGGTTTAATCATAAGTATCTTATTTCAAGATCAAATAAAGAGCTTTCAAAACTTTTCATACCCTTGTTAAGGGAAAAAGGGGTTGAGGTACAGCCGGAGCTTGTTGAGAAGGTGGTCGGACTGGTAAAAGAACGTGTCAGTTTTGCACACGAGTTGTGGGAAGAATCCCGGTTCTTTTTTGTCAGACCTGAAAAATATGATCAACAGGTTGTTAAAAAAAGATGGAAGTCCGATACTTCTTTATTACTAAAGAAGGTGTCAGAAATACTTGAAAAGGTTGATCCGTTTGAAGCCGGTGTAGCGGAAGAGACGGTAAAGAAGTTCCTTGAACAGGAAGGTATTGGTGCAGGAAGGGTAATGCTGCCTCTTAGGATTGCCCTTGTAGGGGAGAGCAAGGGGCCCGGATTGTTTACAATATCTGAAATTCTGGGTAAAGAAGAAACAATCGCACGCATAAAAGAGGCTGTGGCAAAGCTTGCCTGACGACAGTAGCGCAGCTTTGAACCCTTGTCCGGAAAATATTTCATTCCGGGTCTGTACTGACTGTCTTATTGCTTATCCCAGGGTTTCAGCTTGTTTGGTGAGTGGGCATGAATCAGAGCTCTTGCAAGCACCAGAGAAGCATCAATAAGAGGCATCCCCTTGTAGCTGTTTTCACTGAATGCCAGCGGCAGCTCGGTGCAGCCGAGGACTGCTGCACCTGCTCCTTTTTCCTTCAGGGAAAGTGCAGCTTCTTCAAGTATCGATCTCGACTTGCAGGATACAACTCCCCCGAGAGACTTGATCCCGTATTCGGGATGGTATATCGAATTATGCACCTTATCCTGCTCCTCAGGGGAAACATTTACTGCTTCCAGCCCGAATCGTTCTATTCTGGAATACTGCTTTGTTTTGTAAGTCCCGCTTGTACCAAGTATTCCTACTTTACGGATATCAGGATACTGGAATTTTATGAATTTACCCACCTCGTCAATTATATGAAAAAGCTTGATTGAGGAGCCTTTTTTTGCCAGCTCATCTTCCACAACGTCAAAAATCTGCGGGGCATGAGCTGAATTGCATGCAAGACAAGCAATCACTGCACCGGCCGACTCCAGCTTAACCAAAATTTTTGCTATGTTGTATGCAGGATTTTCTTTTATCTTTCCAAGAATATATTCTGTTCTGTCGCCTATCGCCCCGGGGTCTGAATAAAGGATCTGGGGAATGTGCTCCTGGTCTTTTGATGCAATTGTCTGATCGACTATTTTGGATGAAAGGTCGATTCCTGCGCTGGGCCCCATTCCGCCTGCAATACCTATCAAACCTGTTTCAGTTTTCATTTTAAACAGTTTATTAAATGTTATGGAATTTTTTCCGGATGCGCAGCAATACCTGCAAATGGCATCATCGAAATTTTTAAACGGGAAAAGTACAAAGAAAAAAAATAAAACAGAAATAACCGGTATCCCCATATTCTTATGTCAACCGGTACATTTTAAAGCGGGACTTTATATGGAGCAGTTAATAAGGGGTTAAACGGTGCTGGCTGAACTCAAAAAATTCTCCCATTCTGAGAAAAGATCCTCCTTCATTACCCTTGGGACTTTCGTCTGGCCGCCCTTTTGCTTTTTCAACTCAGCCCAGTCATAAAACTTTTTAACAGGGATGATCCTGGTTTCCACTCCCGTGAGGGCTTTTGTACGTGCAACCTTGTAGTTTTTGTTCATATCCTGCAGGGTCTTGTCAAGTTGTGTTGCAATATCCCTTTCATCTGTATTCCTGCATTCCCTGCAACCGAGGTACCAACGGTGGATGTACCCTTCCTCTTTTCTGACGGCGCTAACGGTAAACTCCTGGATATTTATGCCGTTTGAAGCTTTGAGCTCTTCCATGGCTTTTATCATCTGTATTTCAGAAAGCTGGGATCCTACAATATTTAAAAAATATTTTGTACGCCCTGTAATGCGTATCTCCATTTTTTCCTTATCGGTGAATCTGATCGTGTCGCCTATCATGTAGCGCCATGCCCCGGAAACCGTGCTAATTATAAGAATATAATCAACCCCTTCTTCAACCCTGTCGATTGTCAGCGCCGCCGCACTTTCTGAAACTGATCCGTCTTCACTTATATTTTCAGGGGAAAGGGGGACAAATTCGAAATATATCCCATTATTTGTCAGCAGGGCCATAGAGTCGGTTTCCCTGCGGGTCTGGGTAGCCAGGAATCCTTCTGATGCAAGATAGGTGTCAAGAATTATTACAGGCTTGCCAAATATTTTGCTGAAGCTTTCCCTGTATGAGTCATAAGCAACACCACCCGGTGTGTATATCTCAAGCCCGGGCCATATTTCATGAATATTTTTCAGCTTGTTGTACTCTATAACCTTTTTTAACATCAATTCAATCCAGGAAGGGATGCCGGAGATTGCTCCAATATCCCATTCAGGGGCTTTGAGGGCAATCTGCCTTACTTTTTCGTCCCAGTCTGACAAATCTGAAATTTCAGGTCCGGGTTTGGAATAACGCCTGAACCAGAAAGGAATGTTGTATGCACCTATACCGCTTATCTCGCCTTCAAGGTGCCCGCCTGACTTTTTAAGTGCAGTGCTGCTTCCAAGCATCAGAACTTCTCTTTCAAAAAAATCTGAAGGGAGGTCAAAGTTGGCCAGGCTCAGCACTTTACGTATGCCGGCATTCCTTATTGAATTGAGCATATCGTCGGTTACAGGAATATATTTTGTCTTACTTGTTGTTCCGCTGCTGAGAGCAAAATAACCGGGCTTCCCCGGCCATGTTATATTTTCCTCTCCTGAATAAACCCTGCCCCACCAATCGTTGAAAATTTTATCGTAATCAAAATAAGGCACTGCTGATGCATAGGCTTTTTGAATATCTTTTTCACCCAGTATTGATCCGAAATCATATTCCTTACCGAAAGAGGTGTTTTTGGCTTTTTCCAGCAACTCCTTCAGTACCTGGTTTTGTGCAGTAACGGGATCAGGACTGGTTATAATGTTACTGGACAATTCAATTGCCTTTTTTATTATTTCTCCTATTATTGCCATAAATGAACCAGGGTGTTTTTCAGTTTATGAATACTTTTAATTGAAACGCAAATATCCTTATAATATTTAATTGAAATAAAAAATATTTCCACGGGCATTTTTACTCTGCCGGGGAAATGCATGAATTAACCAAAAGTAGTTTGTGGCGGCAGTTTAGATGGCCTTACTATTTACCTGTCAGGAAAGGCATGGAAATGGTTTACCGGTCCCTGTCCCTTTCCTGTCCTGTAGGAAGCTCCTGCAGCTATTGCCTTATGGGTATATTTTATCCCTTCCCCTACCGCTTCCTTTATTGAAAGGCCTTTTGCCAGTCCGGCCGCAATGGCTGAGGAAAGGGTGCATCCTGTCCCGTGTGTGTTTTTTGTGTCAATCCTTGGATTACTGAATTCTATAAGCTCTCCTGTTCCGGCAATGTAAAGTATGTCAGTCAGCTCTTCCCCTTCATTAAAATGCCCCGATTTGAGCAATACAGCCCTTGCTCCTGTTGCAGCCAGGTCTTTTGCGGAATTTCTGAATTCCCCGGGAGTCCTTATTTTTTTTTGAAGTATTATTTCTGCTTCAAAAAGGTTAGGTGTGATAAGTGTGGCGTAAGGCAGCAATTTTTCCAGAAGGGTTGATATGGCTTCATCGCGCAGCAGTTTGTCTCCTGAAGCTGCGGTCATTACAGGGTCAACTACAATATTTCCCGTGTTGTATCCTTCGAAAACAGATATTATGGTTTCAATTGTTTCAGAATTGTGAAGCATCCCTATTTTTATTGCATCAGTGCCGATATCTGACAAAACCGCATGAAGCTGCTTTTCTATCATTTCTACAGGTACCGGATGAATTCCCTTTACTCCCAGTGTGTTCTGTGCAGTAATTGCAGTAATGACCGACATTCCGAAAACGCCCAGAGCCGAAAAGGTTTTCAGATCAGCCTGAATACCTGCCCCCCCGCCGCTGTCAGACCCCGCAATCGTCAGAGCCTTTTTGTAGCTTTTATAATTGTTCATTTATGTGGTGTTTTTAAGTCCCTTCCTTTTATTGCCTCCTTTAATAATTCAGCTGCAGCCCTTTCCGGGTCGGGTGAAGAACAGATTGCCGAGACAACCGCAATGCCCGATGCACCTGCCCTGATTATGGCAGCTGCATTGTTTTTCCCGATGCTCCCTATTGCAACTGCAGGATGCCTTGAAACAGCCGATATTTTTTTTAAACCTTCAATTCCCAGTCCCCTGGTCAGTTCACTTTTGGTTGAGGTGGTGTATACCGGACTTATAGCTATGTAATCTATATCTTCTTCGTTGGCTTCCCTGGCCTGAGCCATGTTTTCAACCGATAAACCGATTATCTTGCCGGGACCGAGCAAACGCCTTGCAATTCTGCAGGGCATGTCACTCTGTCCCAGATGTACTCCATCGGCATCAACAGCAAGTGCAATATCTGTTCTGTCATTTATTATCAGAGGCACCCCGTACCTGTCGAGGACTTCCTTGACCTTCAGGACTTCTTCAATGAAACTCCTTGCAGGAAGATCTTTTTCCCTTACCTGTACAATGGTTACACCGCCTTTCACACCCTTTTCAACAATTTCAGCCAAAGGCCTGCCAAGGGACAACTGCCTGTCTGTTACCAGGTATAAAAGCGGATTGAAAGAAAAACCTGCATTCACTTTTGCCTACTTTCCGAGATTGTAAAGCGCATCAATGAACTTGTAATTGAATGTTCCGGGAGAGGAGGCTTCCTTGCCTGCCTGTACGGCTGCCTTTCCCATAGCCATCATTGCACATGTTGCGGCAGTCAGGTAATCCTTGTTCACTGATGCAAATGCTGCTGTTAAAACTGAAGCCGCACATCCGGTACCTGTTACCCTTCTCATTAACTGATGCCCCTCTGTAACTTTGTAAACCGTTTTACCGTCGGTTATATAATCTGTTTCTCCGCTTATGCTTATTACCGAACCTGTTTTCGTTGCAAGTTCTTTTCCCACTTCTATTACATCTTCGGGGTTAAGGGTGCTTTCAACACCTTTTGTGGATACTGCCGATTTTGCAACGGCCAGTATCTCCGAAGCATTTCCCCGTATAATATCAGGTCTCACCTCGTCCATTATGGTATGAGCCGTACTGGTCCTGAGAAAAGTGGCTCCTGCTCCCACCGGGTCCAACACTATCGGTTTACCTTTCTTTTTGGCTATTTTCCCGGCAATGTGCATTGATTCTATCCATTTGTTGCTCAAAGTCCCAATGTTCAAAACAAGTGAAGAGGAAATGGAGACCATCTCTTCCATCTCCTCACTTGCGTGAGCCATTACAGGAGATGCCCCTATTGCAAGAAGAGCGTTTGCCGTAAAGTTCATTACCACAAAATTGGTAATGCTGTGCACCAAAGGTGATTCTTCCCTCACCATTTGAAGATTTTCATTGAATACCGACTGCTCGATCATAACAGATTGTTTAATGATTTATAAAAAAAGTACCGGTCAAAGGCAAACATTATACTTTAATACAATTATTACCTGTCAATGTTTTCCCGAGATATGTTTTTCTGCTTCTTCTACCGCTTTCATAAGACCGTTGCCGGCATTACGGGGAAGTTCAACAGGCTTTGCCGCGCCAATAATACCGGCCACCTTTTCATTTGCTACATCCAGTATGCTCCTTTTTCCTTTGTTCTCCCAGCCTGAAATATTTTGCCTTTTGAAGAGGCGGGGGAAATAAAATTCGTTTCTGAAGTTTTCAGCGGTATGATCCTGTTCGAGGAAATTACCCTTAAAACCCACATTTTTAATTATATCCAGAGCTATTGTGTTTTCGTCCACCTGAACGCCTTTCAGGATCTGCTTTACCATACCCGCAATTTCATCGCATATCAGAAGCATCTCTTTTGAGCCATACATTCCTCCCGCAAGAGTCCCCATAACCTTGGTGAGTGTTATTCCGGAAAGGGCATTCATAAGCATTCCCATCATCGCCTGTGAGCCTGCTTCTGCATCAGGCAGCTTTGCTTCGGCAGCCCCTCCCAGGTTGTAGGAGGGCAGTTCATAAAGCCTGGCAAGTTGAGCAACAACGGTTCTGGCTGCTGTTTGTTCCGGACTTGAATATGTGTATTCAGAAACAGACATATCAAAAGTTCCCGTTCCCGGTCCGTATAAAACAGGGGCACCCGGATTTACAATTTGTGCCAGCACGACTCCAAACAATGCTTCGGCGTTACCCTGTACGAGTGTCCCCGCTTTGGTGGCCGGACTGGTGGCGCCCATCATGGGAGCCAGGGCAACAATAACCGGAATGCCCATTTCTGCTGCATCGACCGTTCCGTCACTGTACTTGGCTACCTTCATTGGCGAAACTGTTTCAGTAAATATGCCGATAGAAGGTCTTTTGCGTAACTCTTGCTCACCTCCGCTTGCTATTGCTGCCATTTCAATGAACTTACGGACATGGTAACGGCTGGGGGCACTGTACAGGAGCGGCTTTGTAGTATTGCGCAGCAAGGCATCGTATTCGTGAAAAAGCTGAACTCCCTGGGGTTTGTCGCCGGCACAACATATAGCACCCACAAAATCAACATTATCAAGAGCTTCTCCAAGCATGGTACACTCTTCAAAATCTTTTTTGGAAGGAGTTCGTTTTTTCCCTTCTTTATAATCCCATATAAAAGGTTCCGGAGATCCTCCCATACCGAAATAGATTCTCCCGGGCTCAAGCAACAGATCCATTTCAGGCGTCCTGCCATGGAGTACAAAAGAGGAAGGCGCCAGCTTCAGGGATTCTTCAACCATATTCCTTGGGATTCTTATAACCCGGGAGGAGGTATCAACATTTGCGCCTCCTTTTATGAAAACATCCAGGATAAGGTCAGATTCACTGTATATCCCCATCTCCTCAAGCAAAACCAGCGAAGATTCATGAATCCTCTCCAGTTCTGAACTCCTTACCATATCAAGAAACATACTCTTTGAACCTTTTTTCATGTATTACTTCTTTTATTATTGAACAAAACTTAAAAAATAAACACAAAATTAATGTACATTATTTTTTTACCTGTTCTTTATTTTTGCCCAGGCATCCCTTAATGTGACTGTGCGGTTGAAAACCGGTTTATCACAGGTTGATACAGGGTCAACACAAAAGTATCCGAGACGCTCAAACTGGAATTTATCAAGTGGATTCAGAGGGTCGGTACCTGGAGTGATATAACCTTCAACAACCCTGAGTGACCCGGGATTGATACTGGACTTGAAATCTTTACCTTCTTCAACATCGTCAGGGTCTTCCTTCCTGAAAAGGCGGTCGAACAACCTGAAACGGGCCGGCTTTGCATGTGGAGCCGATACCCAGTGTATAGTGCTTTTAACCTTGCGTGTGCTGCCGGGAGTACCGCTGCGGGTTTCGGGATCGTAAACACAATGTATTTTGGTTATTTTGCCTGTACTATCTTTTACAACGTCCACGCATTTTATTATGTAGGCGTATTTAAGTCTCACTTCCCTCCCCGGTGCAAGGCGGAAAAACTTTTTGGGAGGCTCTTCCATAAAATCATCCCTTTCAATATAAAGCTCACGTGAAAAACTGAATTTCCGGGTGCCTGCATCAGGGTCTTCCGGATTAAGGGGCGCTTCAAGTTCCTCACTACCGCCTTCAGGATAGTTGGTTATAACCAGCTTAAGAGGGTCAGTTACAGCCATCAATCTTGTGGCCTTTTTGTTAAGGTCTTCACGTATAGTGTGTTCCAGCAATGCAACATCTATAACATTTTCCCTTTTGGCAATCCCGACCCTTTCAGCAAAACTTCTGATTGCTTCAGGGGTGTACCCGCGCCTTCTGAGTCCGCTTATAGTCGGCATCCTTGGATCATCCCACCCGTTTACATAACCTTCGTCAACCAACTGCATCAGCTTCCTTTTGCTCATTATTGTATAATTGAGCTCAAGTCTGGCAAATTCAATTTGCCTGCTGGGGAATATTTCCAGCTCACGGATAAACCATTCGTATAAGGGGCGGTGAACTTCAAACTCAAGTGTGCAGATGGAGTGGGTTATTTTTTCTATTGAGTCGCTTTGACCGTGAGCAAAGTCGTATGTAGGATAAATGCACCATTTATTTCCGGTGCGGTGGTGTTCGGCATGTATTATGCGGTACATAACCGGGTCCCTCATATGCATATTTGGGGAGGCCATATCTATCTTAGCCCTGAGCACCCTTTCTCCGTTTTTGAACTCACCTTCACGCATTCTCCTGAACAAGTCCACATTCTCCTCCGGCGTTCTGTTGCGGTATGGGCTTTCATTGCCCGGACGTGTGGGAGTACCCCTGTCTGCAGCTATCTGTTCCGTATTGAGGTCGCATACATAAGCCTTTCCCTTTTTTATAAGGAATACCGCAAATTCATAAAATTTTTCAAAATAATCTGATGCAAAATAGAGCCTCTCTTCCCAGTTGAATCCAAGCCATCTGACATCCTCCTTTATCGAATCGACAAATTCAACACTTTCGGTCAGTGGGTTTGTGTCATCGAATCGCAGGTTGCAAAGTCCATTATATTTTTCTGCAAGGCCAAAGTTCAGGCAGATCGATTTAGCATGTCCTATATGAAGGTAACCGTTTGGTTCTGGGGGGAAACGCGTATGAACACGCTGCTCATTCTTGTTGTTGCGGATATCCTCTTCGATGATATGCTCAATGAAGTTCAATGAGCGACTTTCCTTGTCGCCGGGTTCCTTGTTTGTCGACTTGTTCATATTCAGCTTATCTCTTGTTAATACCGTTGAATAAACCTCAAAAATAAGATGAATTGTTCAAATGATTCAACAATTGGAATCATATTTTTAATAATTATTGTTTTATTACACCTTTATGTAATTTTACATCATAAAAATGTTGGTTACGTTATGGGAGTTATTGAAATTGAGAACATGGAATTTTATTCCTATCACGGTTGCTACAGGGAAGAGCAGATAGCGGGCAACAGGTTTCTGGTTGACCTGGTGATTGAGACAGATCTTGAAAAGGCATCAAAGAGCGACAAAATTGAAGACACTCTCAATTATCAGCAAGCATACAATATTGTAAAAGAGCAGATGTCAAAAAAGTCACATTTGCTTGAACATGTGGCCGGACGTATACTTGATGCATTGTACGTCTCCTTCGGGGAGATAACCCATGCAAGGGTGAAGGTTTCAAAAATGAACCCCCAGATGGGCGGACAGATGGAAAGGGTGAGTGTTGTACTTTCCCGTTAGCCGGTATTGTTGAGAGGATGCATAAAGTTTTACTCAGTTATAAACCATTGTCTTCAGGTTGATGACCAGGTTTGCGGTTTAATTTCAGGACAGACTTTTAAAAAAAGGTTGCGAAACGGGAAGCCTGGTTTTTTAAATCGGCTAAATATGTTAAATTTGCAAAAAAACAGAGATGGTCGCGTGGCCGAGTGGCTAGGCAGAGGTCTGCAAAACCTTTTACGGCGGTTCGAATCCGCCCGTGACCTCGTGTTAAAACCCCTTAAACATTGGCTGTCAATATATAAGGGGTTTTTTATTTGCTCATTTTTCCGGCACTTTTCCGGCAATCTTTAAAACTCGCCGAATATATTCGCGATCAATATATTTTCTCAAAACCCAATGCATATATTTGCCCCCTGTCTGCATATCTCGTTTTAGGCGTGCCGATATACCAACGAGCGCATGAAAGTGCGGGAGAAGTGAAAAAACGGCATGTTTTTAGCTCGTCAAGTTCGTTGCCACTGCTTTATTAAAGCAGGTCGAGGAGGAGAGGAGACAAAAACAAAGTGAAAACGCTGTAAATAGATTTAC
>PUMT01000242.1 GCA_003551495.1 Bacteroidota bacterium | reverse complement strand
ATTCTGAGATTATCAGCAGTTCTAATACGGAAATTACCTGCATAGTGCCCGATAATATTACAAGCCCGTCTGTTCCCATTTATATTACAATTGCCGGGCGGCAGGGCCGTTCTCCTGAAAATTTTATTATAACTGGCCCTGTGATTGAAAGTTTCTCACCGCAAACGGGAACATTCGGGGACATAGTAACAATTACAGGCAAATACTTCAGCGAAACCCCTTCAAAAAATATTGTGAAATTCAATGAGCATACGGCAGAAATTATCGAAGCAAGTGAAACGAATCTTAAGGTAATAGTGCCTAATGAAATAAGATCAAAAGAAAATGAGATTACAGTAACCAAGAACCAAACATATAAAGCAGAAGAAAAATTCACAATACTGCCTCCCTCTATTGCATATCTTTCTCCAAATTCTGGTTTTATAGGTGAGACAATTCTAATATACGGTGACAATTTTCATCCGTATCCGGATAGAAATAAAGTATTTTTCGGAAAATACGCTGCCCCTGTTATAAGTGCATCAAAACAAGAGCTTGAAATTGAGCTGCCCCGCGTTAGTTATAAACACAGAACAAGTAACTTAGAAGTAACTGTAGCAAAACAAACTGCAATCAGTCTGCAGGAGTTCACTTTCCTGGATGAATGGTTTGATGGCCAACCGGGTAATTTCACATATCAGGGCTACACTTATAAAACCACAATTATTGCAGGGAAGGAGTGGATGGCGGAAAACCTCCATGCAACTCAATACGCTGACGGAACACCCATTGAGAGTGGTATATGGGACTACAATGACGATCCGGCCAACAGCGAAAACTACGGAAAGTTTTACAGCTGGCATACAGCAATGAACGGGGCTGCATCAAGCAACGACAATCCCAGTGGTGTACAGGGAGTCTGCCCTGAAGGATGGCATCTCCCAAGTTATAGTGAATGGGAGGAAATGATAAATTACCTCATGAATGAATATGGTTTAACGAATATTAGTGGCAACCCTGAAGGGCTTGGAAATGCTTTAAAATCAACACGCCAGGTTGGACATCCCTGGGGAGGGGAGCATGACACGAACGAGCACCCAAGGTGGGATCAGAATAACGTACATTACGGCACAGATGATTTTGGGTTTTCGGCATTGCCAGGTGGTTACCGGACCTTAACTGGAGTTTTCGAAGATCTGGGGCGTAGAGCGGTTTGGTGGTCTGCGAGTCAAACATCCTCTTCAAGGGCTTGGCGAATGGACTTAATGGTTAACCGTGGCAGATCTTTTTATAATTATTATCATAAAGATGGGGGGTTCTCTGTCCGCTGTGTGAGATTAGTTGAATAAAAAAGAAGGTATTGCATTATAAATATGAAGTTCACAATAAAATAAATTAAAATGCACAAGCATCTGTTCACTTTACTTTTAATTGTCTTTTTTGTTCCTGCAAATGCGCAATTGATTGACAGCAGGGTTAACATTTACAGCGGGTACTCTGCAGGGAGTTTCCCGGGAAGTGAAACCGTAACCGAGGGACAGTTCATTTCCCCGTCCCTGTACTCAAACTTCAATGATCTGAGCGGTTACAGGTTAAAAGGCCTGTACAGACTGAAACCGTTTTTGAGTACTGGCCTGGAAATTAATTACCATCAAGGATCAGGCTGGCACTCGTCTAGCTCTTTACTTTACAGGGATTCAGAGTTGGAAATTTTCGCTGCATCTACGGTTTTTCAGTTTCATACTACATTTAAGGAAACCGGAATTTTAAACAGGATAAAGCCGTTCGTGGAGATTTCCCCGACACTTGGCTTTTCTGCCCTGACATTAGCTAACCCCGTTTTCGAAATACACGGGTTTGACCATTTGGCGAGTTCGCCAACTTCGAGCACTGACTTTATCTACGGAGTAAAAGGTAATATAGGCCTGGAGGTGTCTGTTAACAGGTTCATGGGAAGTTTCATCTCCTGGTCATACCAGCACATCGGAGTAGAATCAATACTTTATAATGACAACAGTTTTTCGGTTTCGCAATTTGAGATCGGATTGTTTTTCAAGCTTCTTAAAAACAGACGCTTTTACTACTAATAATGATTTTAAAAAATATGAAAAAGAATTCAGTTTTATTTACGGTACTTCTTTTCACGTTCTCAACTTTATACTCAAAAAACGGTGAAGGATTTACTCACTATCAAACAGAAGATGACTTTATCTTTGCTATATCCTTTACGAAAAAAGGAGAGGCAATAGGTATAGGGGACAAAGAATCGGTGAAAGTCTTCCATACTTCATCAGGTGAGTTTATAAGGGAGTTTGCCGGAGGACACCGGAATAAAATATTAAGCATTGATATTTCAGCTGACAGCACCCTTCTTGTCAGCGGCGGGCGTGACAGTACAATAGTTTTATGGGACTTCACTGACGGCAGTGTCCTTAAATCACTTCCCCACCACCGGGGAATTGTCACATCGGTAAGGATTTCCCCATGTGGGAAATATATTCTATCAGGCGGCACTGATAACAACGTACACCTGTACGATATAGAAAGGGATAATATTACGGCTGTTTTCAGCGACCACTCCGATGATATTTCATCGGTAGAGTTCAGCTACTGCGGAAAATTGTTTGCTTCTGCAGGGGGAGACAGGTTAATAAATATTTACGATCTGGAAAGCCTCAGGCCGGTCAACTCCCTGAAAGGCCATAGAAGCTGGGTAAGGGACATCTCTTTCAGCAGGGATGGTAAAAGATTGATTTCATGCGGAGATGACTCCAGGATTATTGTCTGGAACATTGAAGATACCGGAAATATAAGAGAAATATCCCGAAAAAGATCGGGCTTTCAATGGCAACTTAGTGTTGATTTTCACGAAGACAGCAGGACATATGTACACGGCGGGATTTCGGGAAATGTTGAGGTTAATAACCCTTTGGACAATTATAATGTAAAAATCCGTACGCCTCTTCACAGGGTTATATTCAGGCCGGGCACAGGGCCTGTCTTTATGGTTGCTGTTGCCACAAGGGGCAAAGGAGCAAAATTGATCGATTTCCAAAGATTTTAAATATAAAAAATACCACTAAAATGTATCCATTAAAAAAGAGTTTAATTCTGATTGCAGTATTGTTTTTTATAGTTACGGACACCTGCTTTTCCCAAAGGGATTTCAGGGAAGGCTTTGTAGTTAAAAGTGGCGGAGATACCTTGCACGGACTGGTCAATTACCGGGAAGGATCAGGTGCCTTCAGGGTATGCGAATTCCGGGAATCGTTTGACCACGATGTAATCACTTACAGACCGGGAGAAATACAAAAATACGGTTTTGTAAGGGACAAAGTTT
>PUMT01000226.1 GCA_003551495.1 Bacteroidota bacterium | reverse complement strand
GCCTGGTGGTGATAACTCTAACTATCATCACCCCCAGTGCCATTTTCTCTTCGATTAAGATTCCTACATAGTTGCCAATTGCAAATCCACCGGCATAAGCCACATAGGTCAAATAATTGTCGAGGTTCTCCATTATCCTTGTAATGGCTACAATCCAGATCAGCACTTCTACAAAACCCAGTAAGGGAGGAAGATACTTTTTGCTTTTTGAAAGCATTATAATACGGACTGTTCCAATGCTGACATCCACTATTCTTGATACCATTATAAGGAATGGCAATACAACAAAATCAAAAACAGCGGAATCAAAAAAGATTGCTTCCATGTCAATGTTGCAGTTTTAATTGGTTTATCAAATTCCTAAAAGAAAAGCATGTTGGCAAAAAACATCCTGCCGCTGTGCCAGTATCCCCTGAAAAGGGGTGAGTCAGATATATAAATTATATCGCCCCTGCCGATGCTTTCGGTGCCGATCACAAGTGAATGTTCCAGTTCTTCCAGAAGGTCTTCTCCAACAAAACCTGCTATATGACTGTTTTCCCGGAGTGTTCCCACATTCCATCCCCCGCCGGGCAGGTAGGGGTAAACGCTGCTGTTCCGTTTTTGAACGAACCACTTGTCGCCCATACCATAAGCAAGTGGATGAGAGGAATCCAGAGTCACCCTGTAAATACTGCCACTTGTTCTGTTTCTGAGTGCTTCGGTGCGCCTGTCATCGTAACTTACAAGCAGTTCATCAGGCTCCTTTTCAAGCCGTGCTTCTTCCCTTTCCCTCCTTTCAGACGCTTCAGAAACTGCTTTTCCGAAGGTAAGATCAGTGTTGCGTGCAAACGGGCGGAGAGCGCTTTCAAGAGCTATAAGCCTTCCCCCTCCCCTTGCAAAACCCAGCAACCTCTCCATCAAACCGCTGCCAATATAATTCCCTGCAGGCAGGATAATTACATCGAAGTCGTCAAGATCAGCCGATTGCAAATTGCCTGTGTCGATAATTGTAAGCGGATAACCAAGTACCTGTTCAAAATAATACCAGATATCGCCTACTGATCCGGAGGCTGTTCCGCTTCCGCCAACCAGCATAATTTCAGGTTTACCGATATAGGAAAAGCTTCTTGATCCAATATCCCTGCCTTCATCAGACATTCCCGTAGATGTGGTATATAACTTCAGTGAAAAACTGTTTGAGGCCTTTTTAATTATCTGATCAAACCTGTCAATATTTTTATTGTCGGGCCGGGTTATCAGGAGGGTGCCTCTATCAAATTCATTTCCGGCTATTGAAAAACTGCTGGTTGCATACCTTACCCTTACATCATCCTGGAGTATGCTTGCAAGAAAGCAGGCACTTTCCATATCTTCCCACTTAACAATATAAGCATATGGCGGTTCAGCAGGCAGTTCGTTTGGTTCAAAGGGGAATTCAACGTTCCTGCCACCTGCCGGGATCCGCTCCCTTACAGCATACGCTTCAGTCATATATGCATACGGAAGCGACCATGCCGTAATATCATAGGAAATAGTATCGCTGAATTTGGTAACGGGTTCCATGAATACCTGAACAAGATGAGAATGGGGCTGATAAGCACTTATTACAATATCATTCTCATGCAGCTCAAACTGCTCAGTATCTTTATTGAAGAAGGAGTATCCGTTGTATCTCCTGCCGGGATTGTCAGGATAAGCGTATTCGATATTGTTTCTGTCCAGGTGTGCCAAAAGGGCTTTCAGCCTGCCGGGGGAATTGGTATTCCTCAGGACGTAACTTTTATATTCGCCCGGTGGATTCTCTGTGCCCCGGGAAAAGAAAAGGTTGAATTCTTTCAGCAAACGTTCTCTTTGCTCATAGGAAGTCCTTATAGTTGTAATTCCGGCATTGTATTGATTGTCTACCCTTTCGGTAAGTGTCAGTGTGTCTCCTGTTGCTAGCTCTACCGCCAGTCCTGCCCTACCGGAGCCCCCCTGCTCGTAGGTAAAGCCCATTGCACCATTGAAAGTGGGCCAGGTATCTCCGTAGGATGGGCTGAAAAGGTCGAACGATTCACCTGTCCAGTAAAGCTGGTTGCGGCTGTCAAAATTACCGGCAAGGTCCCTTCCCAGGATATCCTGAAACTCCCTTTGCCACTCTGTTATCACTTCATGCTGCGGTTCCGCCGCAGGCGGGAAAAAGTAATAACTGTCGGCTCCCATTTCATGAAAATCTATGTGTACATGAGGCATCCACTGACTGTAAAAGTGAAGGCGCTGCCGCGTTTCGGTCTGGGTTTGCCATGGCCAGTCGCGGTTCAGGTCGTACAGGTAATGATTTGAGCGGGTACCGGGCCATGGCTGGTTCCTTTGCCATGAAAACGGATGAAGGTTTATATCTGTTCCTGCCCTGGAGTGGTACTGTACTGCATATTTTTCCCTACCGTCGGGATTAAGACAGGGATCAATTACAATTATGCAGCTCTCAAGCCAGTTTTCAGATTCAGGATATTTTCCGGAAACAAGTGAGTAAAGTGTAACCAGGGCTGCTTCAGTTGCTGAAGCCTCGTTTCCGTGAATATTATAGCTTAGCCAGATAACGGGGAGTTGCAATCCGGCATCCCCCCCTTCCTTTAGTCCGGCAGCAGCCAGATTTGCCAGACGGATATCTTCCAGATGTTCCATATTTTCTTCCGATGTAACAATAGCTGCAATCAGCGGCCTTTTTTCCCAGCTTTCACCATAGTGTTCCAACTGCACAATATCGGAAACCGCAGCAATATGCTCGAAATAGTCCACCACCCTGTTGTGGTATGTAAACCTTTCACCCGGTTCATATCCCAGGAAGGCTCCAGGCGACTGGATTGACTGTGAATTAAGCGAAAAAGCAATTAGAAAAAGAGCTGTACTGACAATAATTGATCTCATATGTACCAGATTGATTAAATGGGTTAATATTCTGATTTTTTTTCATTTCATTACATTTTGGCGCAAAACTTCGTCCTTTGCATTACGAATCAAAAAGTGGAGTCTGTTCATAACGTTTACCCTGGTCGTTCCGGCGTCAAAATCGAGATAAAGCAGATTCATTGAGGGATAAAGAGCTCTTATCTTTTTTTCAACACCTTTTGCTATTATGTGATTTGCAATACAACCAAAAGGCTGCATGCATACCACATGATTTATACCCTCTGAAGCAAAACCTGAAATTTCAGCCGGTATAAGCCATCCCTCACCAAACTGGTTGGCCAGATCTATTATGCGGGATGCCTTTTCAGCTTCTTCGTGAATAGTGTACAGAGGACGGTAAAACCTGTAATTCTTCATTATTTTTTCATTTGACCTGATCATTCTGTTTGCCCTCCAT
>PUMT01000223.1 GCA_003551495.1 Bacteroidota bacterium | reverse complement strand
CGAGAGGAAGCCCACGCGCGTGAACTCGAAGGTCTCTAGATCGAACGCGTCGGGGTCGAGCTGGTCCCTGATCTCGGCGTCAACGGTCGGCACCGGCGCATCTTCTTCGTTCCAGAAGTCGATGCGGTAGGTGACCATGCGTCCGGGCCGGATGTAGCCGGCGCGGTCCTCGTATTCGGTACCCTCGGGGTCGTGGCCGTACGGGCCGAACTTGTCCTCGGGGGTGTAGGAGGTTTGCGTACCTGTGGATCCGTCCCCTTCTCGTTTTGGCGGAAGAGGAGGTGGCGGATCCGTCACTCCACGTCCGGAACATGTCGTTGTCGGGTCGCCTTCGTCCGTGTCGACATTTGCGGTGATGACGCCGCCATAGCTTTTCTCTTCAGAGGGTGCGAAAGTAACATTGACGGAAACAGAGCCCTGCGGTGGGATCGTGCCGCTCCAGCTCCCGCTGAACCCTTCGGGGAAAGAAATACCGTTAACGTTGACATCGAGCTCCAAACTGTCGTTATAAATGGTCATCGTCCGTGTGGAACTCTGACCGACGAGGACGCTGCCGAAAGCAAGATCACCCTCCAATCTGACGCCGACATTACAGATTTCTTCCGGCGGCTGACCTAGCCACTGAATGAATTTAGTTAACTCATAGCCCAGTAGCAATCCAGAAAGTGGACTGCCGCAAATCATCGGTTCCTGCATAGTCATTTGCGACACAACCTCAAATTCAGAAACCTGATCGGCAACCGGATCCACTGGCATGAGCCGTTCTTCCGTCACGATCCACTCTTCGCTCTCCGAATCGTAGCCGGCGACCATAAGAACCGGTTTGAAAACATCGTTCTCTCCGATATCTTCCGACCAGACGATCTTGGTTTGATTTTCTACAACCCCAATCGTCGGCAGTCCGAACATATAGCCGCATGCGACATGGACCGGCTCGGACCAGAAGGCGCCATTCCAAACGGCATTATGAAGAGTTTTGGCATTAACTTCATTCTCATCATTACGCATCCAGGCGATAATCACGTCTCCATCAACATCGTATCCCAGCACGGGCTGGCCGACTTCAGACATTTCGACCATGACTTCCGGCACCGACCATTCTTCACCGTTAAAGGTTGAATAAACGATGTACGTATCCTTCATGGCGTCTAAGATACCATCGACATCGCTGTCGATGTCAACACCGTTATTATCCGCCATTGCCCACACCAGCATGGGTTTCTCGTTCTGGTCGATGATCAATGACACATCCGAGTTGAATCCACGGCTGCCAGCAATAGTTACTGGTTCATTCCATGTGGTATCCTCGGTACCCATCGTTGCAACCATTACTTCACTGCCCAACCAGGCATCCGTTTCACGGAACATTTCTTCAGCTTCTGCATCGCGCGTCCAGGCGAGAATGATCTTATCACCATCCACGGTCTCGGCCAATGCAGGCTTTCCGTGATGACTTAAGCTCGGTGAATTGCCGTTTACCGTTTCGAGTATCATGTTACCATCGTAAACGTGCAGATTACCGTGAATGGGATCGACTCTGAAAAAAGGCACTTCGTCTTCGGAGGGCATGAGAGCGATCATAGGTAACCCGGAAACAGGATCAGGATATATCCAACACTTCGGCCAATTCTCTTCATTTACTCTAAAAATTGAAGTATTCCCATGCAGGTCAATACATACCTTAACGCTCGGAGTCTTCCAGTTAAATTCACCTGTTCTTCTATCGAATTCCATTCCTACGTTAAATGCTGGAACAAATGAAGCCCTGATATTTGAAGTTGCAGCGGGAAACCAATCCAAACCTGTTTTTATCGTTCCATGAAGTTTGCCACCCATTTCCATGGAACCGTAACCAGTTACTGGCCAATAACTACCAGGCCCAAACTCAACATTTAAATCTTGCTCCACAAAAATTTCTCCTCCTAAATCCAATTTCGTCTCGACACCTATGAAGTTTAAAATATCATCAAGAGTATCGGAAAACCCCATTTTAAATGTTTTGAGTGACTTTTCTATTTCTATACGAATATCAAATGAATATTCTCCTCCTTCAAATATATATTCTCTTGTTTGAGTTTGGGGATCACATACTCCCTGCCAAGAAAGATTAAATTCCCCTGCTCCGGGAGACGATATTCTTGGAATTTTTAATTTTCCTGGAAAGTCGTTTTTTAAATTAAAATCACCATCTAACTTAGCTCGCCAAGGGCTCTTAATATCCTTTTGCCCTTCAAGAATTCCAGATAATTCTGAGCCATAAGTCCCGCCTATAACCGGAATCCAACTGGGTATTTCCAACCTATTTATTGTGACGTTGAAATTAAAAGTCTTGTAGATAGCATCCTCAACAAACGGAGGCAGTTGATAATAAGTTATAGTCACATCCTCCACAACAGGCGGTTCATACCACACCAATTTTCCGTTCTCGATATCAAACAGATCGAAGTAAAGATCGGTATCGTCTTCTATATCGTTCGGGTCACGTTTCTGCCATACGGCCAGGACCTGTCCGGAAGCTCGTGTCAGCAAAGCTGCGCTTTGGTCATCGACCTCATCGGCGCTCAGAACCTCCGGCTCGGACCATTCCACCCCATCCACCTCGTCATCGTCGTTATAGGTGAAACGTCCGATGACGTAATGCAGGTTGGAAGCGCCGAATAACACGTCATCGCCATCGTTTTCCGGCTCGATGCTCGGGCTATCTTCCCGCCAGGCAACCATGAAACCGTGGTCCAACCCGTCGATCATGTTTTCATGCACGGTTATCCGCGGCTCGGCGCCCACGGCACCCGGGATTTCCTCGCCTTCCCATCCATCACCATCGTTATACGCATGCCAGATATGGCCGTCACGCACCCAGACGATATGTGCAACATCGCCGTCAACCATCATGTATGGGCTCGAATCGGAGACGGGAATAGTCACTTCTTCGACCTCCGGCGGGGCCACAGAAAACTGAATATGAGCGAATAGTTCCAGGCCCTGGAGTATCGTTCTTTCAGGCGCGTTATAAACCGGCGTGGTATCGAAACGGTAACCTTCCACGTAGAACTCGTATTCGCCGGGCTCGAGCCGGTCGAACCGGAAACGTCCGTCTTCATCGGTAACGGTGAATCTCAGGTCGCCGTTCATTCCGTGCCGTATGATGATTTTCTCATAAGTGAGCGGTTCGCGGTCATCGGCGTTGAAAAGGGTGCCGCACATGCTTGATGAACCGCGGCCGGTTATATCATCGACCTCCACGCCAAGGAGCCTTTCAACGTCGTAAACAAGGGAACCCGCCTCGAACGAGCGCAGAGCGGCCGCGCGCACAAAATCGGCGTAATCACCATAGG
>PUMT01000224.1 GCA_003551495.1 Bacteroidota bacterium | reverse complement strand
GCTCGTATCTGTCCGAACGTGAATCTCACCATCATCATACTATCCATGGTTGAAAAACCGTGGCCCCATTGAAGCGAGGTTGAGGTAAGAGGGGTCAACAAAACCAGTCCCGATCTATCCATGGTTGAAAAACCGTGGCCCCATTGAAGCGAGTCCCAAAAGTTATCGTCCACATCCCCACCTGCTTCTATCCATGGTTGAAAAACCGTGGCCCCATTGAAGCTCCGTATCTGTTCTACAGTTTCGTTCACCTTGTGTGCTATCCATGGTTGAAAAACCGTGGCCCCATTGAAGCTGGCAGTTTGTCTGGATCGAGGACATAGTGCAATCGGTCTATCCATGGTTGAAAAACCGTGGCCCCATTGAAGCTGTGCTCTGTCCTTATTCATCCTCCATATATTATATAATCTATCCATGGTTGAAAAACCGTGGCCCCATTGAAGCTTCATCGCGCAATCAGGGATAAATACCCCAACCATCCTATCCATGGTTGAAAAACCGTGGCCCCATTGAAGCTTCGTCGTCGAGATATGTCACCCCCTCCTCATTGTATCCTATCCATGGTTGAAAAACCGTGGCCCCATTGAAGCCAAATCGCCCCTTCCCCCTCTCCGGATCTAGGGGGGTATATCGTCCTCCGAGACAGGTGAGATACTTGCACGACTACCGGCTGAGCGGTCCACCCCTTTCTCTTTCTACGGCATAGGGGGGTGAGGGAAAACGGGGGGCCCTTTGGAGATGAGAACAAGGGGGGGTCCAGACATCCGTGAAACATGTTGTTTGATGGGACGTTTTCCCCGGACACTGCGACTATTATAGTCCCCGGTGGTCCGTCCGCGATGGTTGTTTCGACGTGTTTGGTGTTTGAGTGCGCTTCGTTTGTTTGTGTGTTTAGTGGGCGTTGATTTTTACACCTTTTTGGATTGAGGTGTAAAAATATGCCAGATGTTGATAGGTCGTTGAGCGATATAGATATGGAAGATGAGCTGGTGAAGGACTTCGGTTTTTCGGAGTGTTTGGGACTTTTGGCAGCAGTGGTGAGCAGCCGCACCGGTCGTTGTGTAGCGGAGCTTCATGATAAGCCGGGTTTCTACAGGAAGTGGTTGTGGCGTAACGTCGAGACAGGAGAGCTGGTGGTGACCCATGACATCGGGAACAGCTACTGCAGTTTCGTGGGCCGTGTAAGCGAGGCGGAGCTGGACAGCCATGATTTTGAGGGTATCAATTTTGATAACCTTGATGAGCCAGAGGTTATAAAAATGGATAAAGAACAAGTAATGGAAACAGAGCGTGCAGTGGAGTTTTTGAATACCGACCGTTGGTTGAGTGTGAGCGATTCTGGGAAGGCGCTTAAGATGGAGTTCCTTGGAGACATGGTCTACGCACCTGTGAGCCTGGTGACCGGGCTGATGGGCGGTGAGCGGGACCGTGTGTTGTTTTCCGAGCCCGTTGAGGTACCTTCGGAGAGTCTGTTGAAGGAGACCGAGGTGGAGTTCGTTGAGACCGACATAAGCATCCGGCTGAGCGGCAGCGGCAAGGCGTTGTTGATCCGAGCTGGTGGTAGGGACCCTCTTGTGGTACCGGTTAGCCAGGTGGAGCGGCTATTCACCGGTGCGATAAAGGGAGCTCGTTTGAGCATGGTCGTTGAGCGTTAGGCCCGGGGGCCCACCCCCTTTTGGCGTGTTGTGGGGAAGGGTATTTTTGAAGTCACTCGTTTTCACTCGCTCTTTGCCGCAAGCGGCAACGGCCCGTGGAAAGGTTTTGTTTACCGTATAACAGGCGCAGCCGCTTTTCTGTGCGGCCAACGGCGCCTTCAAATTCACTCCTATCCGAATATAGTTCTGTCGTCCTCTGGCAAACGCTTACCAGAGGACATCGGCGGGCGAATGGGGGACCGCCCGCTTCGGCACCTTCCGGTACCGAGCAAAACTATATTTGGTGTGAATTTGCGACATCACCGGTGTTTACCTCCCTTTGCTGTTAAGTCTATACAACACGTCCCTGGACCGTTGGCTATCCACCGGTGTGGTGTGCGGTATCTAAACCGACTGCGGTCGCCCCCGGCGGGAACTTACACGCCGCCGGCTTGTGTCTTTGCGAGGGACCTCGCAACATGCCGCCCGTGGGGTCGTTTTATCTTTCTATTTTAGCTTGATAGGAAGAGCCGGCGCCCCATGCTCGGCCGTTACCGCCCGAGCCGCCGCCCTTCCCCCAGAGCGCACACCCCACTCAATGCAGTCTGTACCGCCAGGATAGCATGCCCGTCTTCCATTTTTTCACCTATGTTTATGTTTGGTCCCTCCTTCGGTGGAGAGGTTCTGAACGGCGCCCCTCACCACTGAACCAGCCCGCTGGCGAATCCGGGACACCTATTTAACAATAAAATAGGTGAAAAAAATGAACGGTAAAACAACAACAGATCTTGGATTCGTAGCGGACCTCTGCCCCGGTATAACGGCGCTGGTGGGTGCGGAATATGATATGGTGGCTGAGGAACTCCGTGTGGCTTACAACGGTGAGCACATGTGCAAGCTGGGTTCCCCGTGGTTGGAAGATGAGCTGGACGAGATAGAGCAGCAGCCGCTCTTTCCCGAGCTTTCCGAGGCAGCCATGGTCGAGCATCTTGAGAGGCAGGAGCGCAGGAAGGAACAGCTCCGGCGCCGGAGGTCGCACATCGAGCGGTTCGGCAACTCGGTGATATATCGTATCCATCCGGACAAGAGACCCCGTGGTGTCATCACGTATCCCAGGGACACTTCGAAAGACGAGATCCCCATCTTCGAGAAGGATGACGACTTCTTTCTCTGAACTCCCTTCCCCTTTTTTGTCGTCCACGTTTTTCGGTTCTATGGGCCCCGGGTCGTTCCACATCCTTGCGTGATATCCTTTCTCCGGCCGTCTCGGTAACCCCTCGCCGCCCTCCGGGACCCCCGAAGGCCCTGCCTTCGGTGATCGAAACGTTAGTGTATCGGTGTGTAACGGTGTTCGCATTTACGTGATACGTAGGTGGAATGGTAGTAAGTGTAACGGTGTAACGGGTTATGTGTAAAGTGATACGATTATTTGGCTATGGGAGAGTGGCGCACTTCTTTTGTCCACTACAACGAAAACAACCATCTGGAACTGAAACGGCTCTTTCAGGATTTTTGATCACCGCATTTTTCATGTGGCGAGAGTTGGAGCGGGCCTCCGACGGATTCCAACTATTTGTTTTGTTCAATAGGGTGTTGCACGATGCAAAATGAAAACTAGTTGGATATAGGCCCATTTAGCGAAAGCTAAATGTGCTGGCTGCCTATATCCCTTTGATCAAAAATGCCAACAAAAAGAGAATATC
>PUMT01000269.1 GCA_003551495.1 Bacteroidota bacterium | reverse complement strand
GGAAGCTCAAGGTTCGGATCGGCAAGCAGGTGGGGGATGTTCCCTTCCGGAGCTATTGCCTGGAGAATTTCATCGGAACCTTTCATGGAACGGTTCAATAATCTGGATGATATGAAGATCCGGGTTAGTTACGGGGTTTCAGGTTCCATGTCAGGTATCGGCGATTTTGCCGGTAGGGGTTTGTTCGGAAGGGCCTCTTCCTATCTCAATCAGCCCGGGATTCAGCCAAGCAGCCTGCCCAACGTATACCTTAACTGGGAAAAGAGCACAACGTTCAATACAGGGTTGAGTTTTACAGCTTACCGCGGTCGGATCAATTTTGAGTTCGACCTGTTCAGGAGGATATCAAGCGATCTGCTGCTATCAAGGCCTGTTCCCACAAGCTCTGGCTGGAGAAGTATTACCGAGAATATAGGTAAGGTCAGAAACGACGGAATTGAGCTGTCACTTTCAACTGTAAATGTAAGAACCCCCCGTTTCAAATGGTCAACTGATTTCAATATAACCCATGTGGAAAATGAGATACTTGGTTTATTGCCCGGTCAGGATTATTTTGACAGACGCACCATGGTGGGCAGGTCTATAGGTGACCGCCACCACAGGCAATGGGCCGGGGTTAACCCGGCCGACGGAAGGCCTATGTGGTATGATTCCGATATGAATATAACTTACAGGACTACCGCAGGTGACCGTAAATGGTTTGGTCCGTTCAACCCGACACTTTATGGCGGCCTGAATAACACCTTCACATTAGGCAATTTTTCAGCTTCTTTCTTTTTCCAGTTTGCCGGGGGGCATTACAATTATGTTTCCGACAAGAAGAGGCTTGACAGGTCAAACAATTCAGTTGACAGGAACCAGTATGCTTATGTTTACGAAAGGAGGTGGCTTGAACCGGGCCAAATTACAGATGTTGTCCGCCCTGTTCATGCAAACAGGTATGAGGGTGATGTAATGACTCCCTACACTACCAGCAGCCGCTTTTATGAAAGGGCAGACTACATAAGACTGAAGGATATTGATCTTTCTTATATGTTCCCCGAAAAAGTTACCAGAAGATTCCGTCTTGAAAAAGTGGAGCTGTTTACACGCGGGACAAATCTTATTATATGGACGGGGTACGATAACGGTTATGATCCGGAGGTAGGTGATGCATATGACCGGGGTGTTTATCCACAGGGTAAGGCTTTGACTTTTGGAATGCGCACAAATTTTTAAACATTAACAGGGAAAACGATGGGAATTTTAAAATACATAAAAACAGTTTGGGTTTTTGCCGCTATATTGGTATTTCCTGTAAGCTGCGACAAAATGCTTGAAACAGAACCCAGAACTTCCATTTCTGATGAAGTAGCACTGGAAGATCTGGAAGGTATAAATGCAACAATAATTGGACTCTACTCCAGGATGGCCTCGACAACATATTACGGACGGGATTTTACAATTGCCGGTGAGCTTATGGCCGACCAGGCCAAGGTATCGCTTACAGGGAGCCGCTTCAGAAATCATCCAGCCAACCGGGAGGGTGCCGGCTTTTATCTGTGGAATCACATATATGATAATATCAACCGTGCCAATCTTATACTTCATTACATAGACGATGTGGATGCACCCCGTGAAAAGATTAACCAGCTAAAGGGTGAAACTTATTTCATAAGGGCACTGTTCCATTTCGATCTTGTGAGGGTTTACGCCCGTTCACCTCTTTACCAGGAACCTCTTGTGCGGGGAAGGCCTTTGGGGGTTATTATCAGAACAAAACCTTTCAGGGGGATAGATCATACCACTTTTGCTTCAAGGTCTGAAATTGATGAATGTTATGACCAGGTAGAAAGCGACCTGCTTGAATCAATATATTATTTTGATGACAACCTGAAGGATTTTCCTTACAGAGCTAATGAGCTGGCTGCCAGGGCACTCCTTGCAAGAGTGTGGCTTTACAGGGGAAAATGGGAGCAGGCCAGGGATATGGCACTTGAGGTAATTGCAGAAGCTCCAAGGCTTTCACGGCCGGAAGAATACAAAAAGGTTTTCGCGGGCATACCCGGGTTTGAATCAATTTTCGAACTTTTTTATTCAGAGTCGAACAGGCAACACACCAACAATTCAATTGCAGGTGTTGCATTGCGTACCGCAGAGGAGCATGCAGGATACGGCGAGGTTATATTCAGGCAGGATTTGCTTGATCAGTTTGAGTCAGGGGATGTTAGAAAAGAAATGACTGTAGAGTTCAACAAAGATGGGGAAGATGTTGTTTACCAGACAAAGTATGCAGGTCATAAGGGACAGCATTACTGGGATGACATTCCGATAATAAGGACTTCGGAAATGTATCTGATCCTTGCTGAAGCATACTGGGAGAACGAACAATATGATGAAGCAAGGGAAGTGCTGAATTACCTCAGGGAGAACAGGGGACTTGATCAAATTGTTTTTTCAGATGTTCCAGATGAAGAATTTATTAACGCGATACTAAATGAGAGAAGAGTTGAACTTTGCTGGGAACACTCACACCGCTGGTTTGACTTGAGACGCAGGGGGATGGATATTCCAAAGGGGGTGCCGGATGTTGATGAAGGTGAACCCCTGCTGTATGAAGATTACAGGGTGGTTGACCGTATAAGCCGTTCGGGGGAGGCTGAAGTGAACCCCAACCTTATCCAGAATCCCGGCTATTGATAGTTTAAAAGGAATAATTGAATATGCAGGCTTTTTGTTTGATTCCAAAATAGATATACCTTTTTAAAAGCGAACCCTCTAAAGAGGGTTAATTATTATCTAAAAAAATTAAAAACTATGAAAAATAAACTCTTTTTATCAGCTATAGCTACAATGCTTCTGGCTTTATCAGCCAATATTGTATTTGCATGCTCAGAATCATCCCAGGATGAAATAAAGGAACCTAAACCTGTCCTGACGGGCTATTTTGACGGTCCCTACATAATATATGAAGGCAATCATGCACGGGTAATAACTGTAGAACCAGGTGAAGGTGGCCCGGCAATTCAGGAGGCAACCCATACAATAAGCCAGTTGCGCAATATGACAATTAATGTGGTGCCTGACGGCAGGCATCCTGAAGACCTTTCCCGTCTGGATCCTTTTGAACTGAAACTTTTCGATTTTGAAACAGAAGAACAATGGGAGTTTGAACAGCCGGAAAAAGTGTTTGTCATAGCCGATATTGAATGCAGTCTAACTAACACGGAATCGATACTGAGGGTAGGGGGAGTGATTGATGAAGAGTATAACTGGACTTATGGAGAAGGACACCTTGTGGTAAACGGAGATATGTTCAGCAGGGGAACCGATATGATGGGCCTCCTGTGGCTGCTTTATAAACTCGAT
>PUMT01000017.1 GCA_003551495.1 Bacteroidota bacterium | reverse complement strand
TCAGAGCCTGGTGATGAAATCATTTTGCAAACTCCTGCCTATAACCCATTGATTAACGTTGTGACAGGCAACAACAGGAAGCTCCTGAGAAATGAGCTGAAACTTTCAGGTAGCAGGTATGAAATTGATTTTGAGGACCTGGCCAGGAAAATTTCAGGGAAGACCAGGCTGATGATTCTCTGCAGTCCGCACAATCCTTCAGGCCGGGTTTGGAAAGAGGATGAACTGCGCAAGCTTACTGATATATGTATTGACAATAACATCACAATTATCTCCGACGAGATACACGCTGATTTTGTATATAAAGGTCACAGGCATATACCATTGGGCTCACTATCTGACAAGGTAAGGGATAATTCCATCACCTGCTTTTCAGCCGGGAAGACATTCAATATTTCCGGATTGCAGCAGGCTGTGCTTGTCATCCCTGATGAATCTACAAGGATTTTATTTGAAAAGGCCAGGGATGTGGCACAGATAAATCTTGACAACATCTTCAGTGAGGTTGCAGCTGAAGCTGCCTATACCCATTGCGGGGAATGGCTTGATCAGTTGATATCTTACCTTCAGTGCAATGTTGAGTATTTATCGGACTATCTTGGAAAGCATCTTCCGGAAGTCAATGTTATCAAGCCTGAAGGAACATACCTGGTGTGGCTGGACATGAGGGGGCTGGGCAAAAGCTCCCGGGAGATAAATGATTTGCTCATTAACAGGGCTGGTGTAGCGCTATATGAAGGCAAAGAATTTGGTGAAAGGCGCGAAGGCTTTTTCCGCATGAACATAGCCTGTCCGCGCACACTTTTGTCTGACGGACTTAATCGAATTTCAGGTGCACTGAAAAGCTGCTGAGGGGATTGCTTATTTAAAACCTGAAGGGGTTTATGAGCCGGATTGCAGATATCAGGTGTTGTACCTGAACCTTTTGCCGCAGCCTACACCGCTGCTTTCAGAAGATTTTCTGCGTTTACCTAAACCTTTTCCCAGTTTTAATTCCCGTTCATCTTTTGGGACTTCATTGCATTTCCCCAGTCCCCTGCCTGTTTTGGGCCCCTTACTTTCCGGTCCTGTTCGGTTCATTCGTGGCATATTCAATGTTTTTTTTATTGTTATACAATTTTATATAGTACAAATTTAACAATTAAGCGAACATATGTTCATATAAATAGTATTTTTTCATTAATAAGTTGTTTTTTAAGTATTGGGTATTTTTTTTATAACTTTCAAAACTTACTGTTTAATATAAACTTTTAGAGGAGGATTTTATGGTTAATTGTGCAGGATGTAAAATACTCAGCTGTTACAAGGGAGAAGAATGTGCCCGGGGGCAGAATTTCAGTGCTTATGATGCGCCTGTCAGAGAGGAGTATGCTAAAAATGAAAACAGCAAAATTATGGAGGTTTCCACCAGGATAGAAGGGGAACACTATATGGAGTGGACAAGGATAGAGGAGATAATAAATTTTGCGGATGAAATGGATTATAAAAGGATCGGTATTGCTCATTGTGCAGGTCTGACTGATGAGACAAAAATTCTCAAAGATATCCTGGATGATAAATTTGAAGTTCACGCCATTTGCTGCAAATTTTCAGGGATAGATAAAAAAGACTTCAACCTTGTTCAGGTTAAACCTAACAGGTATGAAGCAATATGTAATTCCATAGGACAGGATCAAATACTCAACGATTTGAATACCGACCTTAACATAATTGTAGGTTTGTGCATTGGCCACGATATTTTATTTTCTAAATATTCCAAAGCTCCTGTAACAACTTTTATTGTCAAGGATAGGGTTACAGGACACAATCCGGTTGTTACCCTTTATTCAAAGTATTATCAGAGAATTCTGCTAAAAAAATAAGTGGCTGGGACTTGCAGTATTTAAAATTCAACAGAATGAATCCGCACAATAAAAATCTTGTGATGACATTATCGCTTTATTATTTCCGCTGAATGTTCAACTGGGTTATATCATCAGACTTACATTTACGGCAGCTTTTTGCTGGCTTGATTGTTGCCATGGTTTCATTACAGCTGCGGCACCTGTACCAGTAATTATCTGTTATGTAGTCGCCACCTCCAATAATTATTGCTTTTCCTTCAACGAAAGCCTTTGCTATTGATTTCCTGGCCTTGTTGTAAAGTCTTGTAAATGTTGGCCGGGAAATATTCATCTTTTCTGCTGCTTCTTCCTGTGTAAGGTTTTCATAATCGGCAAGCCGGATTGCTTCAAACTCTTCAAAAAGAAGCTTAACTGATTCAAGATTACGCATCGGAATCCCGAAAGGTTTATACCCCTCCATTGGCGGGGGGTACTTAATCTTTCTTAATCTTATCCTGTTAGGCATTGTTTGCTTTATGAAAATTTTGCGCCGCTCCCCGGGAAAAATGAGCGGAAAACGGGACTCGAACCCGCGACCCCGACCTTGGGAAGGTCGTGCTCTACCAACTGAGCTATTTCCGCAAATTTTGATCTGGGTAACTTTCCAAATTTAACGTTTTCAGTGGAATTTGAGTATGAAATTTTTTACTATAACTTTTCCTTAGTGGTATTTTGCCGAGAATTTTTCTATTACATTTATCATTTGCGCTGGAAGTAACTTAAGTGAAGGTTTCACTATATCGCATGGTATTTCATTATAAAATGCTTCGGCAATTGAACCGGTTATGCAGGCTACCGTATCGCTGTCTCCCCCTATCGAAATTGCCAGCCTGATTGCATCTTCAAATCCGCTGCTTTCAAGAAATGCAATAATGGCCTCCGGGACGGTTTCCTGGCAGCTTTCGTTGAACATGTACACAGGCCTTATTTCGTCAATGCTTCTGTTAAGGTTATACCCAAAATTCTTCTCTGTATAATCCTTTATCTCCTTTTTAGAACTGCCTGTTTTAGCCAGAAAGACTGCAGCGGCTGTGGCCTGTGCCCCCTTTATTCCCTCCGGGTGGTTGTGCGTTACAACGGCACTTTTTTCAGCTTCGCTGAGCACTTCCTCAATAGTGTTGAATGCGTGGCCAACCGGACTAACCCGCATAGCCGAGCCGTTCCCCCAACTGTTGTACGGTTCAGGCTTCCTGGAATGGATCCATCTGGAGAAATTTCCTCCGTACCCCCTTCCCGGGTATGCGCGACTGTACTTTTGATAATATTTAGTGTAATCGCCCTTTTCAAGAGTGCATTCCATCGTTGCAACTGTAAGCACACTGTCGTCCGTAAAATCCGTACTCCTGGTGAAAAGCTCAAATTCTGTGGTTTTAACATTATTGAACTCATAAACTGACCCTATTATGTCGCCGGCAATGGCTCCCATAATCAGCTTGCTTTTTTTTGATCTCTTTTTCCTCTCTTCCATTCCTGATATGTTTTT
>PUMT01000176.1 GCA_003551495.1 Bacteroidota bacterium | reverse complement strand
TATCAAAGAACATCTATATATCATCAAAAAAATATATCCAAAATCAAATAACAAAAACCAGCAAAATACTCCCGACTTTTGGGATTGCAAAGATAAACCTTCACATTAAAAAAACAAAAAATATTTTCGAAGATTATTTCAATCGGAAAATATGTCAAAAAACTTCCGCATTAAAGACTAAACCTCTTTTTTAACGCAAAACGAGCGCAAATATAAAAAGTTTAGCTTTAAAACAACGTTATTTCAATTAAAAAAATTTTTTATTTTTCGCAACTGCTGGAACCTCGCGGCCGAAACAACTTAATATCACATTGTTCTGTCCCTTTAAACATCACTTAAAAAAATAAAGAATCTTATACCGATAAATGTATTAGTTTTGTATTTTTTAGGAAATTTCAACAAAATCCAATCGACCAGTGGAACAAAAGCTTGTAATAATACCCACTTACAACGAGAAGGACAACATAGCAAATATTGCTGAAACAATATTTGATCTTGCTGAAGATTATCATATTCTTGTAATAGACGACAATTCGCCTGACGGTACCGCAAGTATTGTGGAAACGCTTCAGGAAAAGTGGCCTCGCAGGCTGTTTTTATTAAGCAGAAACGGGAAACTCGGACTGGGAACGGCATATATAACAGGTTTTAAATGGGCTCTTGAACGGGATTATGAATATATTTTTGAAATGGATGCCGATTTTTCTCATAACCCGGATGACCTGAACAGACTGCTTGATGCCTGCAGGGAAGGCGCCGACCTGGCAATCGGGTCAAGGTATGTGACTGGAGTAAATGTTATTAACTGGCCTATCGGCAGAATACTTGTATCCTATTTTGCATCAATGTATGTAAGAATAGTCACCAGGATGAAGATCAAGGACACAACTGCCGGTTTCAAGTGCTACAGAAGGATAGTTCTGGAACAACTGGACCTTGACAGGATAAGGTTTAAGGGATATGCCTTTCAGATAGAAATGAAATTCAAAACCTGGAAAAGCGGTTTTAACATAGTTGAAATACCAATTATATTTACCGAAAGAAAGCACGGGGTTTCTAAAATGAGCGGCGGTATCTTTAATGAAGCTCTTTGGGGCGTTATTGTTATGAAGCTCCAAAGCTTTTTCAGGGATTACAGGCGCAGCGATACGGGTTCAGACACCAAAAAATGAAAAGCGGATGAGGCCTATACTGATAAAAAACGCAAAAATCGTAAACGAAGGAACCATTTATAACGGACATGTTTTTTGCAGAAACGGACTGATTGAGAAGATCATAAAGAACAAAGAGGTTCCGGAAGGGATCTGCGAAACCAGTCCGATTATTGTGAATGCCTCCGGCAAACTGCTGTTGCCCGGAGTGATTGACGATCAGGTGCACTTCAGGGAACCCGGACTTACTCACAAGGGTGATATCGGAACTGAATCTGCTGCAGCTGTAGCGGGGGGCATCACTTCATTCATGGAAATGCCCAATACAAAACCTCCGTGCGTAACCAATAAGTTGCTGGATGAGAAATTCCGGATCGCTTCCGAAAAATCTCTTGCAAATTATTCGTTCTATCTTGGCGCCACAAACGACAACCTCGATGAGCTGCTGAGGGCAGACCAATCAAAAGTTTGCGGCATCAAGGTGTTCATGGGTTCATCTACCGGCAATATGCTGGTTGACAATAAAGAGAGTCTCGAAAAGATATTTTCATCGGTAAGTTTACCTGTTGCAGTACACTGCGAAGATGAAGAAACTATAAAAAGGAACACTGCTGCATACCGGGAAAAATATGGTGAAGATATACCTGTAAAAATGCATGCTGCGATACGCAGTGAAGAAGCATGCTTCATCTCTTCATCATATGCTGTTGAACTTGCCAAAAAGCATGGCACAAGACTCCATATTTTGCATATGAGTACTGCAAAGGAAACTGGTCTGCTGGAAGAATCAGATTCACCGACAAAGAAAAGTATTACTGCTGAAGTTTGTATTCACCATCTATGGTTTGATGAGAGTGATTATGAAAGGCTTGGTACCCGGATCAAGTGGAACCCTTCCGTAAAAACACCCCATGACAGGGAGGCCCTGCGCAAGGCGGTCATTTCAGGCAAAATAGACATTATAGCAACCGATCATGCACCCCATACCGAAGAGGAGAAAAACAGGAAATATTTCGAATCACCCTCAGGAGGCCCCCTGGTGCAACACTCTCTGGTTGCAATGCTGGAGCTTGTAAAAGAAGGGGTATTTTCAGCCGAAATGGTTGTGGAAAAAATGTGCCACGCTCCTGCCCTGCTGTTCAATATTGAAAAAAGAGGCTTCATAAGGGAAGGGTACTTTGCAGACCTTGTAATTGTCGATCCGGGCAGATCGTGGGAGGTAACCAGGGAAAATATACTTTACAGGTGCGGGTGGTCTCCGTTTGAAGGCAAAACTTTCAGCACGGCCGTTACCCATACAATTGTAAACGGCAACCTGGTTTACGTAAACGGGGAAACAGATTACAAATACAGGGGGAAACAGTTGAAATTTAACCGGTAAAAAATAAAAAATATGACTGTGATCAGAGAACTGGAGATTAAAAGGGAAGGCCTTATGAATATTGCTGAAAAGATGGTAATAGCTTCCAGAACAGCACCCAAGGCCAGAGGCATTGATACTCTCGAGGTTTTTCTTGCATCAGGAGGAACCATCAAAATGCTGTCAGACAGGATGAAAGAGATAGCAAAAGAATATGATATGCCATTTTTTAACAGGGATGCAGAGAATATCCTTAATTCTCCCGTAATTTTCATTGCAGGAACAAGCATAAAAAGTATAGGACTCAAAAAGTGCGGAATGTGCGGATTTGCAGACTGTGATGAAAAGGAAAAGCATCCCGGACACCCGTGTGCATTTAATACGGGCGACCTCGGCATTGCAATAGGATCTGCCGCTGCAGTGGCAATGGATAACAGGGTTGACAACCGGATAATGTATACTGTCGGGCAGGCTGCAATGGATCTTGGATTATTTGAAAATGAAATAAAAGCAGCCTACGGGATACCTTTATGTGCAACATCAAAAAATCCCTTTTTTGACAGAAAGTAATAACGTGCAATAATGAAAAACAACAGCTTAACTGTCCTTTTCGTTGACTCCACCCATCCGGTGCTGGTTGAAAAACTGACAAGGGCAGGTCTCATATGCGATTACCGCCCCGACATTAGCAGGCGTGAGGTTGAAAAATGCATTCATAAATATGACGGGGTTGTAATAAGAAGCAAGATTGTTTTCGACAGGAATATCCTTGAAAAGGCACACAGACTTAAATTTATCGGCAGGGTAGGCTCAGGTCTGGAAAATATTGATACCGTTTATGCCGCCTCAAGAAATATCGCCTGCT
>PUMT01000133.1 GCA_003551495.1 Bacteroidota bacterium | reverse complement strand
TTTTGCAATCATATGGCCCTTACATGTGTAGCTATGCATTTCGTACTTCGTCAGCGGCTTGCAGGTGCGAAAAAATATCCTTTGCTATCCTATAACGATGTGCGCGTTCTGTATGCCGCGGGAGTAATGGAAAAATATGATAACAACCTGTTTGACAACAGAATCAAGCAAATGAAGAAAAGACATCAGCAGAGGGTGCGAGACATTATGCGTTACTATAAATCTGATTTACCAAAGTAGTATTAACCCAATTTTAATTATGTTGGCCAGGATGTGATGACATCTTAGAAGGGATATCCAATAGCGACATTCAATACAAGGTTGTCTTTTCTCCAGGTAGAATTTCCAAAGGCTATTTGATTTATTACCCACCTGTTATTCTCTTCCAGCCATGGTTTTCGTAAAGGCATGGCCAAATCGAATCGCAAAAGAAAAAATGAGACATCAATTCTTACACCAGCACCGGCACCCATAGCAATCTCATTCATAAAACCAGAAAAAGAGAATGCGTTTCCGATGTTTGCAGGGTTTGATTTGTGCAACCAGACATTCCCGGCATCAACAAATAAAGATCCTTTAAAGAAGCGATAAATATTGAAGCGATACTCTCCGTTTACCTCAAGTTTTATTTCACCTCCTAACTGTAAAAATCCCCTGCTACCACTATCCTGAAAATAGGTCCCCGGTCCGACAGAATTTATGTGAAAAGCACGAAGGCTGTTAGACCCACCGCTAAAAAACTGTTTGGTATATGGCAAAATAGACGAGTTACCGAATGGCTTAGCTACACCGGCAAAAAACCGCATTGCCAGTTTATTATTTCTGAAATTATAATAAGCACGCGTATCTATGCTTATTTTCGCGTATTGCGAATAGATCGACCCGATTATTGTTGATGGGTTATCTGATGATGGGTTCACCCCGCCTGTTAATTTTGCCAGAGAAAATACATTTCCTGCCATCTCCGCTGTTCCGTGGAAAAAGTATTGCATTTTCTTAACCGGGCCAATTTGTTCATTATAAGTAAAAGAATAATTTCCACCTCCAATAAATTGTTCTTCGTAACTTTTTTTCAGAAAAGGGTTGGAATCCAGTAATTCTTTAAAGATAGCTGATTGATTTCCAATAGATGTATAACTTAGATTTATAGGATTAAATTCATGTTGTTTCCGGATATTTTCTTTCCATCTGTATCCGTATCCAAACTGGATTGTCTGCATATCAAAATAGTTGACCCTTTTCAGATAGTTATAAGAAAGTGATAACCGCGTTATTGGAATATAGATACTATTTTTTACCCTCAAATCAAAAGGGACAAAAAAGCGCGGAAAAGTCAACTCAACCTGTGGATTCACGGAATATGAATATAAATTCTGATCTATTCCGGTCAATTGTGCCTCATATGATCCGGCCATATTCATATATAACAATTCTGCACCTCTAAACATATTCCTGTTGAGAAGGCTTACATTGATTCGTGGTCCTGTAAAATTATTTGACTTTGAAACAATGTCCATTTCCGCCCTGAATGTGCGGTTTGTCATTGTTGTCAATAATATTGTCACATCTAAAAACCCTGCAGCAGCAGTGTCGCTTTCAGAAAATTTCACCTGGACAAATTTGAAATTACCCATCGACATCAAACGATTAAGGGTGATAGTATGGTTCCTTCTTGAATAGATTTCATTTTTTCTTAAATAAACTGATCTTAAAATTACTCCTGGTCTGATGTTCATTTCTGATTCCTTGCCGCTAAACGTATTATTTCTATACCATAATGTGTCTTTTGGGCTGTCTGCACCGTCATTACTTAATGTATAATCCTGATTAATAAATACATTGTTAATGCGATAAACAGTCAGGGCGTTAATCGGGATGCTGTCTTTCAGAGCCAGGTTTAATGATACGGTTTGATTTAAAGATGAAGTATCCGCTTTAAAAAGTAAATACTCAGGACTAAAATAGAAGTACCCTTTGTCTTTTAATAATACATCAATTCGTATCCTTTCGTTTTTTAAAATATCGAGATTATAATCATTGCCGGGTTTAATTAAGGATTGTTCTTTTGCGCTAATTATAAAGCGGCTCAAACTGTCATCAGAAACAGCATAGGTAAGTTCACTAAAAGTATATGGTTTATGAATGTAACTTGTGTAAATTACTTTGGCAGTATGCTTCTTTTCAATCGTATTGAAATCAGTGTAACCTTTGAAAATTCCTGTATTGAATAGATTAGCGTCAATGATACTGGCTGTAACTCCCGGTTTAATACCGCTCATCAATACCGGAGCTGTTCCCTTCTTTTTAAGCCACTTTCCAGGTTTAGTTTCAGGATTTTCCCCTGCTGCCAAATAGATCCACAATTTTGGACGCATGCCAAGATAGCTTTTATTAGTCAAGGGTAATACAGTCTCTTCAGTAACCCTTTTAATTAATCGTCTCTTTTTTTTACCAATTATATCTCCTCGTTCCAGTTCTATTTCCGCACCGGTATAAAGCTTTTCTCCGGGGGGCAAAAGCTTAAGGCCGCTGCATGATGAAAGAAGCAGGTAAATGATGATCAGGAAGTATTTATTTATAATTGATCTTGTCATTGCTGTTTTTAATTGTCGATGAATCACTCTTTACTCTTGGCTTTTGAAAAAATTTTTCCATTTATTGAAATTGCGTACAAATACAATACCGATACCGGTTTCAACCAGCTGACCTTCAATTGCGCCTTCATATTGATTATATCTGAAACCTTTCAATCTATACCGACCATCTTTCGTCAAATTATATTCGATCTGTACATCGCCCGTAATTTCACTGGCCCTGTTTTGTTCTGCCTGTTCTCCTTCCACATCAAAAGTACCTCCGAGTTGAATTGATAATCGGTCATTAAAAAGTTGTTTCTTAACACCAATTTCCACTTCTATTCTTCCTTCAGCTTGTCCTGATTGATAATCGTCATATGATTGAATATCAAAATTTAATTCCATACCGGGTATTACTTTTGAAGTCAACTGATTTAGTTGTGCTGATAAAAAATTTCCCACAGAGGTTCGAACTAAATTTGAGGTTCCACCCGAATCTGTATGTAAAGGATTTTCCTGAATAAACCGGCCCAATACCAATAAAGCAAAAACCTGTTTATTCAATGAGGATACATCTTCATTTAACAGGTTCAGTTTTTGATTCACGGCCCCGCCTAAAATCCCCTTATCCTCGGGTGGTAATTGTATTTCGAAACTAATTAGCGGGTGTAATATTTCGCCTTGTAATTTTAGCAATACCCAGAATGGGTAACGTTGTTTGTATCCACCGGTTTCAGCATCGCTCAGGCCGGACATCTGAACAGCTACAAGGTCATACGGCGCGGCTCGGACAGTATATTTTGCATTTATGGAGATTAAAGC
>PUMT01000241.1 GCA_003551495.1 Bacteroidota bacterium | reverse complement strand
GCTTTTCAAGGTTGATGATCTGCATAACCGGAGTTCCCGGCATAGCCAGCTCTCCCTCTTTAAGGAATATTTCGTCCACTATACCGCTGAAAGGAGCTTTCAGGACTGCCATTTCAAGTTGTGATTCAAGCGAATTCAGTCTTGATTTCAGGCTTTCGTAGCTGCTGCGTGCTTCAAGGTATTGAATCTCACTGCCAACACCCTGTTCCCATAAAGCTTTTTGTCTTTCATAAAAAGTCTCAGCCAGGCGAAGGTTAGTTTTTACCTCTTCTATGTTGTTTTCAATAACCGAAGTATTGAGGCGTGCAACTATACTCCCCGCCTGCACCCTGTCTCCCCTGTTTACCGGGATGCTTTTTACCTGTCCGTTTGTTTCCGGACTGATTATTGCTTCCTGAACGGCTTCTACAGAACCGTTTACAATGAAGTAGCTGACAAACTCCGACTTCTCCATTTCCTTTACCCTTACCCTTGTGCCGCTTCTAATGTCCGTCGCTTCCCCCATCTCTTCAAGCTTTCCCTCCAGACTGGTTATTTCCCTTTCAAGCCTCCCAATTTGCTGCCTGTGTTCGGAAATAGCCTTCCTTATTTCCTCAGGAGAATTCTCTTCAGTTCCGCTGCAGGAGTGAAGTATAAAGCTTGCAGAAATAATTGATATGAAGAAAAAGGCAGTTATGCGAACGGCGGTTCCTTTTTCTGTTTTTACCGGTTGAGAAGTTTTTGTTTTCATTGATATATTAGCATTATTGTTTTAGTCCCTCTAGCAGTAAAGTTCTATTTAAAGATCTGAAAAAAATATTTCAACAGAAAACTTGTTTATTATATACAGTTTTACGTTAAACATTTGTTGCAATGTTTTGTTTAAAAAAGAGATGGTGTTTACATAATCTTATGGAAGTCAAATCTATACGAGAAAACATGGGGTGTGTTGCGCTCAAATACCTTTTTTCTTATGAAAGCCCCATCAGCCTTCGGCAGACAAAATGATATGAACAAACATGGAGGTTCCATGCGCTTCTAATTGTTAAAATTCTGCAAATTATCACAGTGGAATATTTCCGTGTTTTTTTGATGGTGATGAAACACTCTTGTTTTGTGTCATCTCCAATGCTGTTATAAGCTTAGTCCTGGTTTCGGAAGGATAGATTATTTCGTCAATATAACCCAGTTCCGCAGCTTTATAGGGATTTGCAAATGCTTCCCGGTAATCTTTTACAGCTTTCCTCTTTTCTTCATCGGTTTTATTCCTGAAAATGATATTTACAGCACCCTCCGGACCCATTACTGCAATCTCCGCAGTGGGAAATGCAAGATTGACATCGGCTCCAATATGCTTGCTGGCCATTACGCAATAAGCACCACCGTAGGATTTTCTTGTAATAACGGTTATTTTGGGGACGGTTGCTTCTGAAAAAGCATAAAGCAGCTTTGCCCCGTGTTTGATTATGCCGCCGAACTCCTGGTTTGTGCCGGGCAAAAAGCCGGGAACATCCTCCAGTATTATCAGGGGAATGTTGAATGAATCGCAAAAGCGAACAAACCTTGCACCTTTAACTGAGGAATTGATATCAAGTGAACCTGCCAGGAATGCAGGCTGATTGGCAACTATTCCGGCAGGTTTTCCTGCAAACCTGCCGAATCCTGTAATAATATTCTTTGCATAATGGGGCATTATCTCGAAAAAGTTGTTATCGTCAACAACCGATTCAATTAATGTCATCATATCGTAAGGCTTGTTCGGATCAGCCGGTACAAGGTTCAGAAGGCTTTCATCCTTCCTGGTTATATCCCCGTTAAAAAGCATTACCGGGGGATCTTCCATGTTGTTTGAAGGAAGGAAACCGATCAGCTCCCTTATCATCATCATTGCGCTCTCGTCATCTTCGGACATAAGATGTGCAACTCCGCTTTTGGAATTGTGGGTCATGGCACCGCCCAGTTCCTGCTTGGTAACAGTTTCATGGGTAACAGCACTGATTACGTCAGGGCCTGTCACGAACATGTAACTGTTTTCTTTTGTCATTACAATAAAATCTGTTAATGCCGGGGAGTAAACCGCACCGCCCGCACATGGGCCGAGTATGGCGGATATTTGCGGGATAACACCGGAGGCCTTTACATTGGAGTGGAATATATCCGCATATCCTGCAAGGCTCTGAACTCCCTCCTGTATCCTGGCACCACCGGAGTCGTTCAGACAGATAACGGGAGCTCCCATTCTCATAGCTAAGTCCATTACCTTCACAACTTTATCAGCGTTGGCCCTGCTCATTGTTCCCCCGAAAACGGTGAAATCCTGAGCAACAACATAGACAAGCCTGCCATCTATCTTGCCATGGCCCGAAACGATCCCGTCACCTGCAATTTTTTTCTTCTCCATCCCGAAATCGTAACAGCGGTGCTTTACCATCTTGTCAATTTCGGTAAAAGAGCCGTTGTCAAGTAAAATTTCAAGCCGCTCTCTTGCTGTTAGTTTGTTTGCCGCATGCTGCTTCTCTGTTCTTTCCCTTCCTCCACCTTTCAAGGCCTCGCGGTTTTTCCTGTCAAGCTCACGGAATTTATCTTCAAGTGCAGACATATTTGAAGAATTAATTATCTAAATATTATTCCAGTATAATAAGCGGAGTATCTGAACCAACCACGTCACCTTCACTGACCAGAACATCTTTAACAATACCTGCTTTTCCGCATTTGTATTCGCTTTCCATTTTCATGGCAGAAACTACAATCACCACCTGTCCCGGTTTAACCTCGTCTCCTTTCTTTACCATTACCCTTACTATCTTACCGGACATTGGCGATGAAATTACATTTTCACCGTCTTCGCCGGAAGTTCTCTTCCTGCTTTCAGTGTAGCGGGTTTCCGGATCCACCACCTCCACATCGTAAGAGTAGCAAACATATCTTACCGAATACCTGTTCTTCTTTCCGGAAGGAACCACTTTCATGTTATATGACCTGTTTTCGCAAAGAATGGAATAGATGTTCTTTTCCACTTTTTCCACGTCAATATCATATTCTTTTTCGCCGAGCTGAATACGCATTTTGCTGCCACTTTTCTCCAGAATGGTCACCGGCTTTCTTTTTTCACCAGATTTTAGTTCAATTAACGTCATGATATTTTATGTTTCTGATGGGTTAAATGGTTGTTTATTTACCCGTAAGGTTTTTTCTCCTGTTTTCAATTTTCCATTTAGAGTGGCTGTTAAGTGATTCACCGTTTTTCATCATACCTCTTTTTTCAGTATATTCCAGGAAAGCAACTATCATCGCCAGGTCACTTGTTTTTTCTGTATGGTCGCGGGAGCCTAACAGTTCATCGTAGTGTTCTTCTATAAAATGGGTGTCGTATCTCCCTTCCCTGAACCGGGGTATTTCCATTATCCTTTCAAGAAGGTCTATTGTAGTTTT
>PUMT01000117.1 GCA_003551495.1 Bacteroidota bacterium | reverse complement strand
GGATGCGCTCAAATGGGCAGCATATACTTATATTGTTGCTGCATTGGGTTCTTTGGCAACACTAATGTTTTATATAATGATCTTCCTGAACAGAAGGTAATGCCATTAACCTTATTCCATCAGTTTCACAGGATATTAGCTAACCTGAAAAAATGAAAATGTATGGATTTTAAGGATTACTATGGAATACTGGGAGTTAGCAGAGACGCTTCCTCAAATGAGATCAGGAAAGCCCGGTTCAGGCTTGCACACCTTTATCATCCGGACAAGAATCCGGGTGATGAAGGTTGCAGGCATAAATTTGTTGAATTACAGGAAGCGTATGAAGTGCTTAAAGATGATGAGAAAAGGAAAAAGTATGACAAGCTTCTGAGAGAAAGGGAATCCGGACGCAAGTGGTTTGATATTGAAAGTTTCAGGTCTGAGGATGAGCATCATCGTACTTTTTCATCCTTTGATAATATGTTTTCCGATTTTTTTTCCTTCTTTTTTTCTGACCCCGACGACAGGGATAGCGGCGATCAGGATGATGTTCACTATGACGACCTGCTGAAGTAACATGTTGAACAGCAGGAAGTTTTCATGGAGTATAAGGATTATTACAGGGAGAAGTAACTTTTTCCTGGTCATGTCGTCTTATATTTAAACAGCATTTATAGTGTTCAGAAGCGGACACTGTTGTTTCAAATTCGTGCATAGTATTTTTTGAAAATTTTGCGAACACACCCATTGTCAGTGCTTTATCCTCAATGGCACGAAATATGTTTGTTTGCTGTTAACAATTCTAATTATTAATTGCAAGACCAACCGGATATTAATTTATAACCCAAACCAGTACTTATGAAGATAGATCTGAAGCAAAATGAAATGGTGGTCAAGGCGGGTAATTCTGACATGCTGAACACCGGTGAAAAAATTGAAGGTAAATTCATTGTTACAAACCAGCGTTTGTATTTCAAAGCTCTTAACGGGAACGGAGGCAAATATGACATGGAGGTTGAGCCCGCCCAGATCAGTGAAGTGCATTTTTTCAATACAGGATTTCTTTCGCCAAACGGATTGAAGATCATTCTCAGAAATGGTGAAGATTTTAGTTTCAAAATCAAACAGCGCAATGCTTTTGGTGAACTGATCAATAAAATGTATTGAGCCGTAAGGAGACGGGGATTAATAATGTCAATGAACTTTCAGATTTTACTAAATCCTTAAGGAGACCAGGGAGCAGAACCTTGAAATTGCCGGTTTAGGGGTTTCATCCGACCGTTGTGCATAGCAGGAAGCAGGATTTTGAACTTGCCGGTTTATGAAGTTTTGCATTTCACTCAGCCCTGTCACCCCTGTTCTTTGTTGACAGGAGTCCGCATGCCGCTGAAATATCACGCCCCCTTGATTTTCGGATAGTTGAAAAAACACCTTTTTTAATAAGTGTATCCCTGAACTTCTCAACTGCTTCTGAGTAAGGCTCTTCCAGGGTTGAGCCGGGAAGCGGATTATAAGGTATCAGGTTTATCCTGCATTTTATACCTTTGAGTATTTCAGCCAGTTTCGAGGCATGACGGTTGGAATGGTTCATGTCTCCGAAAACAATATATTCAAATGAGATACGACGCTGGTTATCTATATCAAATCCCCTTATTTCTTCAAGGACTTTTTCAAGCGGATGCACCTTTTCCACAGGCATGATACTCATTCTTTCATCTTCAAAGGGAGTATGAAGACTAACAGCAAGATGACAGTTACTCTCCTTAAGGAACCGGCTCACCTTGCCCGTTATGCCTATTGTGGAGACAGTGATCCTTCTGGGACTCATAGCATATCCCCATTCAGATGTCAATATCTCCAGGCTCTTCAGAACCTCCTCAAGATTATCAAGAGGTTCGCCCATGCCCATATATACGATATTAGTAACATTTTCTTTCTCAGGAAGGGATTGCAACTGGTTGATTATCTCCCCGGCACTCAGGTTCCCGGTAAATCCCTGCTTCCCTGTCATGCAGAAATCGCATCCCCACCTGCAACCTACCTGTGTTGACAAACACAGAGTGTTACGGTTTCTTTCAGGTATATAGGCCGCCTCAACAAACATCCCATTTTGAACCGGGAAAAGATACTTTTTTGTGCCATCTGAAGAAACCCTCGCTTCGCTGAATCCGGAAAGGCCTAAATCATATTCTTTTCCAAGTTTTTTTCTTGATACAGCTGAAAGGTTTGTCATTTCGTCAACCGACAATATTTTCTTTTTGTATAGCCATCCGGCTATCTGTTTTGCGGCATAGCGGGGCATACCAAGTTTATTTGACACTTCAAGCAGTTCGCTTTCTGTTTTCCCGAAAAGAGCATCATTCCTGTTCATTGATAAACCGTTTGTATTACACTGTAAAGATATATCTTTTCATGCCCTGCAGAATGATATTTTTTACTTATTTTTGCTATAGACAGAAAAGTAAAATGGATTATTTTATCTACATAATTCGCTTCTATACGCCAAAATTCCTGTACATGAACATAAAAAGGCGTGACCCCTACTTTTATTCACGGTAAACCGTGATTTCAGGGCAGGTTACCCCGCCCGCTTGTTAAAATATCTTCGATTTATTCATCATTTTTAAAATTTTTCAAAATGGAACTTCCATTTGCAGAATCCTATAAAATCAAGGTTATTGAACCCATTCAACGCAGTACACGTGAGGAGCGTGAACAATGGATCAAAGAAGCTCATTACAACCTTTTCAACCTGAACAGCAACCAGGTTTATATAGACCTTTTAACCGACTCCGGAACAGGAGCTATGAGCGACTGCCAGTGGTCTGCCATGATGCTTGGCGATGAAAGCTATGCCGGTTCATCAAGTTACCACAATCTTAAGGAAACGGTAAAGCGGGTAACGGGTTTCGATTTTTTCCTGCCTACCCATCAGGGACGGGCAGCAGAAAATGTGCTTTTTTCTGCGCTTGTAAAAGAAGGAGATGTGGTACCGGGTAATTCACATTTCGATACAACAAAGGGCCATATTGAATACCGCAAGGCAACTGCAGTTGACTGTACAATTGACGAAGCTTTCGATACAACGTCCACCCATCCTTTCAAGGGGAACATCGACCTGGAAAAGCTTGAGAAAGTCCTTAAAGAGTATCCGGCTGAAAGGATCCCTTTTATTGTAGTTACAGTAACATGCAATACATCAGGCGGGCAACCGGTTTCCATGCAGAACATAAAGGATGTTTACACCCTGGCCGGACAATACGGGGTAATGGTTGTTTTCGATTCGGCACGCTTTGCTGAAAACGCCTATTTTATTAAAATGAACGAAGAAGGATACAGAGAAAAATCAATCAGCCAGATTGTAAGGGAGATGTTCTCATATTCGGATGCCATGACAATGAGCAGCAAAAAGGACGGTATTGTAAATATTGGCGG
>PUMT01000147.1 GCA_003551495.1 Bacteroidota bacterium | reverse complement strand
GGGTACGGTAAGCATATCTGCCTGAACATTCATAAAGCGGTAAGTCCTGTTCATATAGTTGGCTCCCACCATACCGTCGATCCTTATATCACTTGTTATTTCCCTGTCAAAATTGAGGAACAGGTCGGCATTGAATTCGTTATTTGAGCGTTCATTCTCCCAGAAAGCACCTCCCTGGGTTACTCCTACACCTACCGATCCGTCAGGCCAGACACTTTTCCTGTTTTCGGTGAAATAATCATTCCCCACGCGCCCAACCACATTTAGCCAGTCAGTCAGCTCATATGCCACGGTCAGGTTACCGAACAACCTGTCGCGCTTCCTTCCTTTGAGCATCCTGTTGGCGATGAAGTATGGGTTGCTGAAGTAAGTCTGGTTCCAGTTGTAGTAGTTTCCGAAAGGATCACGTCTTTCCCAGTTTGCCTCAAGTGCTTTCATATCCACCTGCCGTCCGAACCAGCCGCCAATTGACTGCATCACGTTGTCCGCTTCGTATCCGCCCCCGGGAAGATTGTCGCTGAAGTTCCTTACATAAGTTCCGGTTACCCTGGCAGTCAAACGGTCGGTTACATTGGTTGTCCCTGAAAAGTTTATCGAATTGCGCCTCAGGTCGGTGTTGGGAATGGTCCCGGTAGAGGTTGAGTTTGCAAAGCTCAGCCTTGCCGAAGTGCGGTATCCTGAACCCCCGAAAATCTCAACATGGTTGTCGAGAGTCTGGCCGGTTACGAAGAAGTCCCTTACATTATCCGGGCTTGAGACCCAGGGTGTATGATCGTATATCGGCAGTCCGTTTTCATCCAGTGTATATGGACTGTTGAACTGGGGCAGCCTGAGTCCGATGTCAAGCCGTGCCCCCCAGCTTTCGTCACGCCCGTCATACAGTCCGCCACCCATTCCGTCATAATACCTGAAAGTATGATCAAGGGCATATTGCTGGTAACTGTATTCGGCTTCGGTTAACCCCTGTGCTGCCAGGTATCTCCTGTACATAAGTTCGCTTCCGTTCATCCCCTGCCCGTACTTGTTCTGGTAGTCGGGGAAGATGTAGGGGTTTTCGAAAGTTACCGAGCTGGATATATTGATTCCGCTCGGGGCAGGCCTTCTGGACGCATCCTTTGTTGTTATAAGTATAACCCCGTTGGCTGCATTCTGACCGTAAAGTGCTGCCGCCATACCGCCCTTCAGAACCGTCATCGATTCAATATTCCCCGGATCGACATCCATTATGGCGTTACCATAATCAGCACCACCCCATTGTGATACAGAAGTGGCAAAGTTGCTTACCGGTGTTCCGTCAATAACGAACATCGGCTGGTTGTCCCCAAAAGAGCTGTTGCCCCTTATGGTGATTCGGGAAGAGGAACCGATTGCGCCGCTGCTGCCGGTTACCTGTACTCCCGCAACCCTGCCGGAAAGGGAATTGACTAAGTTCATGTCTTTGGCCTCGGCAATATCTGCGCCGGAAACATCCTGGACTGCATAACCCAGTCCCCTTCGTTCCCGGGAAATACCGAGAGCTGTTACAACCACTTCTTCAAGTCCCAGAATATCCGTTTCCATAGCAACATCTATAACAGTCCTCCCTTCAATGGCAATTTCCAACGTTCTCATGCCCACAAAACGGAATACAAGAATGTTGGCATCTTCCGGAACAGAAATGGAATAGTTTCCTTCAAAATCGGTTGTGGTTCCAATGGTTGTTCCCCTCACAACCACAGACACACCCGGCAGCGGCTGGCCATCCTCCTCACTGGTAACGTTGCCTGTGATCCTCACCGTTTGTGAATGGAGAAGGGTGGCTCCACACATCGCGAAGAGTGTGAAAAAGAAAATCAGTCTTTTCATAGATAAAGGTTTTTGGTTTATAATGAAGAAGGCATTTTTTATTAGTTAAGCTTTCCAAAACTGCCGGTTTAACTGTAGCTGCCTGTTTACACAATAAGGTCAGCCCTTAACCGGAAAGCATGTTAAATACTGAAAGCTCAATAAAGCAATAAGGCAATAAGGCAATAAAGCAATAAGGCAATAAGGCAATAAGGCAGTAAAGCAAGAAGGCTAAAGAAGGCAGTAAAGCAAGAAGGCTAAAGAAGGCAGGAAACCGTTAAAAATTGCTGTAAAAAGTTTTAATGTTAAACAATAATTAACCGTGGCAATATATTTGAAATAACCAGTTGCATTTTGACATTTGTATCGAACAATAAAACCTAAATCATCCGTCAGGTTTAATTTTACCTGCCCATTTCATATACAATTTACAACAATTATCAATTACTTGTCAATAGCTGCGGAGAAATTTTTTATTTTTTTAATAAAATGCAATATACAGGCAAACAGGCAATTGTAAAAATATTGCAAATATTTTTACAAAAAAAGCCGGAAACGCTCCAAACGTGCCGGCTTTTAACTCTTTTTTCAGTGAATTTTTATTCATTCATCCGGGAAACGGGAGTGGAAATTTTCCAGGTAATGAGCTACCTTTTCCAGGAACATACCACCAAGTGCCCCGTCAATTACCCTGTGGTCATATGAAATGCTAAGGGTAATAATATGGCGTATGGCTATTGCATCTCCCTGGAGTGTTTCAATAACTGCAGGCTTCTTCACAATTGCCCCTACCCCCAGAATAGCTGACTGGGGCTGGTTTATTATGGGAGTTCCGGTTGTGTTCCGGAAAGTGCCGAAATTGGTAATAGTGAAGGTGCCCCCCGATATTTCATCGGGCTTGAGTTTATTCTCCCGGGCTCTTGTGGCAAGGTCATTAACCGACCTTACAAGACCCAGCAAACTCTTTTCATCGGCATTTTTTATAACCGGGACAATGAGGTTGCCGTCAGGCAGTGCAGTTGCCATTCCTATATTGATGTTCTTCCTGACAATGATCTTCGTCCCGTCAACCGAAACATTGACCATGGGGAAATCTTTGAGGGCTTTTGCTGTAGCCTCAAAAAACAGCGGCGTATAGGTGAGTTTCTGTTTCTCCTTTTTGTAAAATTCTTCCTTGTTTCTTTCCCTCGACAAAACCATATCGGTCACGTCGGCATCTATGAACGATGTGACATGAGGCGAGGTTCTTTTGGAAAAGACCATGTGGTCTGCTATCAGCTTCCGCATCCTGTCCATTTCAACCACTTTGTCTTCTTTACCTGGTGAAGGTGATGGCTGTCCACCAGGAGTATCTGACGGCTCTTCAGGCTTGTCAGGCGCGGCTTCCCTATCCTCTCTTTCAGGGACCCCCCTGTTTTTCAGATGCTTTTCTATATCTTTCCTGGTTATTCTCCCGTTTTCTCCTGATCCTTCAATATTGTCAAGCTCTGAAAGCGTGACATTCTCTTCTGTTGCGATATTTCTTACAAGCGGTGAAAGGAATTTTCCTGATGGAGTTCTTGAAGGTATTGTGCCGGCAGATGCTTCCCTGTCAGG
>PUMT01000179.1 GCA_003551495.1 Bacteroidota bacterium | reverse complement strand
TCATTACCTCCCTGAAATAGACGCAATGGTTTTCAAGGCGGGATTTTTCTTCGCTAATATCCATTTTTTCGAGATAGTATATTATTTCCTGCTGAAAGCGGTTCATATCAATATCGCCTTCACTGACCGCTTCTTCCAGGTTACGTTTGATCCGGCTGCGCATAGTTTCAATTCTTTGCCCTTCAAACTCCCTTATTATGCCCAGATACTTCAGTATATTACCGACACGTAATTCTAACTCATTTTTCATGGCCATGCCTTCCTGCATTCGGAAACTGTCAAGATCTGAAATAGCTTTTCCAAGGCACTTCAGGATCTCTTTATGTTCCTTTTCCGCATCAGCCGATTGTTTTGATGCAAGGCTTTCAGGAAGGCTCATTGCAACCTGAAGCAGCATATTCCGGTCGGGTTGATCAATACCTGCAAGTCGGGCTGTTTCTTCCATCTGGGCAATGTATGAGGCAACAGCTTCACCGTTTATTCGGGGTAATTGTTCTGCACCAGATAAATCACGGGTTACAATAACATTTATTTTTCCCCTTGTTATTTCACTGCTTACCTTGTTCCTGACAAGGTGCTCCATTTCACTTAAATAAGATGGAAGTCTTGTATTGATGTCAAGTCCTTTGCTGTTGAGCGACCTGATCTCGATCCTGATTGTTTTCCCTTCAAGCTGGCATTCGGCGTTGCCGTAACCGGTCATAGATTTTATCATTGTCTGCTTTAAGGTTTATCTTTTACAAAGTTATGATTTTACGCTTAATATGCAACTTTCAGGTTCATTCACCCTACGGGAGCATTATATTTCACTACTGCCTTTTTTTTCCAGTTACCTGTTATATAATACAGAAACGAAAATAGCAGTCCGGTTGACCACCCAATAGGGATTGCCCACCATATACCTGTTACCCCCATTATACCCGAAAGATACCAGGCCAGAGGTATTCTCACCACCCATAGCGAAACAAGTGTTATGAACATCGGAACAAGAGTATCGCCTGCACCTCTCATAACTCCCCCTATTACAAACATGAATGTGAAAACAAGGTAAAATATGCTGACAATTGAAAGGTATCCGGAGCCAATATTAATTACGGTGGGATCGGATGTAAAAAAACCCATAAGTCGGCTGCTTCCGGCAACTACAATTATTGTTACAGTTAAGGTAACTGCACTGGCCATTTTTAGCGTTGCCAGAAGTCCTGTCCTCACCCTTTCTGTTTTGTTTGCCCCAATATTTTGTCCCACAAATGTTGAAAGTGCCATCCCAAAATTCATGGCAAACATGGATGCAAAGGAATCTATACGCTGCCCTACCGAATATGCTGCAATAACGTCTGTGCCGAATGTATTTACTATTGCCATCAGGGCCATCATTCCAAGTGCCACGAAAGTGTGCTGGAATCCGGAGGGAAGTCCGATTCTAAGGCTTTTAAGGAATATATCCCTGTCGAACACCATTCTGAAAAGCGAAAACTGTATTAGTTTATGAGTTTTGTTCAGGTACAATATTGCTGAGACAAAAGCAACTGCCTGTGAAAGTATTGTTGCAAATGCAACTCCTGCAACCCCCCATTTGAATACAATCACAAACAGGAGGTCAAAAATAATATTGAGAATTGACGCAATTATCAAAAAATACAATGGAGTTTTCGAATCTCCAAGTCCCCTTAATATAGCACTTGTTCCGTTGAAACCGAAAAAGACTATCATCCCTCCGAGGAATATATTCAGGTAGGTTTTTGCTTCGGGTATTACCTCTTCGGGAAGCTGCAACAATCTGAATATATCCTCGCTGAATATGATTCCGCCTATGCTGATTATTATGGAGGCAGCAAAAACGAAAATATAGAGGGTGTCAATTGCCCTTTTTACCTTGTTGTAGTTCTTTGCACCGAAATATTGTGAGATCACAATGGTCCCGCCGGTAGCAATGCCTATTACAAAAGAGATAAGTGCAAAAACGATCGGGAAGGATGCACCAACTGCAGCAAGGGCGCTTTTTCCGATAAGGTTTCCCACTACCAGACTGTCAACTATGTTGTACATCTGCTGAAATACATTCCCTATAAGCATGGGAATGGCAAATTTCAGAATAAGATTCCTTTCATTGCCGCTTGTGAGATCCTTCATCGCATTATTTTGTATCCTCAAAAAGTTCAGAAAGCGGTTCCTGAAACAGGGCGGTAAAGTTAATTAATCCGTTTTAATTACAGGAGATATTTAAAAATGGTTCATTTTTTTAAAAATAAAGCTATCATTTATAAACTTTTTACTTTTACATTCGTACTAAAGTTATAAGCAAAAATGAATTAAATTTAATATCTAAAACAAAATCACATTATTATGAGAAGAAAATTTCTGCTACTAATGAGCCTTGTCTTTGCAATAATCATTGCTTCATGTAGCAAAGATGATGAAAAGACTAAAGAAGAATGGGCTGAAGAAGACAAGCAAACGCTTGAAAATCTGGGTGATTACGTGTTTTCTGACATGAATGAAATGCTCGAGTCCCGTGGTATGCATGCACTTATGGCTCTTATGGAAACCATGATGGTTGACGACCCTTTTTACAACGATCCCATAGTAGATGCCGGAACAAGGTATAAGAATACCTTTCTACCTTCCATGAAAAGGGATGAAAATTTAAAATCAACACGTAAAATTTACATAAACTGGTTTGATGAGCATGCAGGAACATACACCTGGAATGTCACTGAACAGAAGTGGGATTACAGCAGCACCCCAACTGACAAGATAGTTATAGTATATCCCGAAGACGGTCCTTCAGGTACTGACAATAATGCAACCGTTACGGTTCATGATTTTGAGGAAGAGCAGTTTGAAGATCAGTGGGGAACCTGGTATCAGCCTACATTGTTGCATGTTGATATGTTCGTTGACGGAACCAAAGAAGGTGAGCTTATGTTTAATGCCTCGTTTCATGATGAGGGTGAACCACAGAGTATTTCTGTCGAGCTCTTTATGAACCCCTTCTTAATGGAAGGTTCAATGAACGATTCTGGAACGCAGTTTTCAATTGCAGGAAGTGTGAAAATGGGTAACATGACCATTTTATCAGCTGACCTGACTTTAGACTATATCATAGTGGATGATAATGGTTGGGAATACGAGGAAATTACTTATGTGCAGGGCTTTGTTCAGTACGGGCCGATCAAAGTTCAGGGCAGCCTGAACATTGAAGAACTGGACGCACTTGAGTGGCCTTCTGCTGATGAAGTTAATCCTCATGTTGACCTAACACTCTATTCATACCCTGATGGAAGGAAAATGGCAGATATTGTAGCCAGGGATGAGCCTGGATCAGAAGAGCCTGTTCCGTACCTTATTTTCCCGGACGGTACTGAGGAGCCTGCACTTCAATATATAATGCCAATACTTGAGGATTTTGAGGAAATGCTTCAGGAAATAATAGGTGAACCGGGACCTTAATATAACGGTATTTAAATAGAATATCTCTGCGCTTTAATACACTGAAGGCCTGCGATTATCGCAGGCCTTCGTGTTTTTGTTGCCCTCCGTATATTTATTTAAAATACCTTCCCATGTTACAACATATTATATTCTTTCACTAAATGCAATTTAATACTTTTTTTAGCTCAGGTCAACTTTTTTTGAAAAAACATTTTGCTTCTACAATACTAATTCTCAGTCAGCATTATTATCGCCCGTTAAAGGATTAGTCAGTTTGATCAGAATTTATTCAAAATTAGTTTCTGAGTTGTTTATATAAAAAGAGCAGGTATAAAAATTTTGGAATGCAATAAACGTTTTTATAAGATGATTTTCGTAATTTGCGTAATTATTCAGCTATAAAAATATTTTAATTATGGAAAATATAGTATTAATTGCCCATGATGTTAAAAAGCCCGAAATGGCACGGTTCCTTGAGGAGAGAAAAGAGTGGTTGAGGGGGGTGAACCTTATAGCTACAGGGCGTACTGCTGAGTTTATTGAAAAGGAGGGGATTGAAGTTCGCCACCTAAGTCCCGGCAAATCCGGGGGATATAATGAGATAACCCGTATGGTTAAAGAAGGGGAAGTAGATATTGTGATTTTTTTGCGTGACCCATTATTGAATCAGCCACATCATGAGGATATACGCAAATTGCTGGAAGAGTGTAATATAAACAATATTCCATTAGCCACAAATTATGCAAGTGCCGAATTGCTTATACTTGGTTTGATAAAGAAACAGGCTGCTGAAAGGTTGAAGAGCAAGGAGTGAACCAGATGAACATTTTCCCCTTTTAACGGAAAAATAACCTTTTTTTATTGATCAAACTATATTAAATGTCAAAAAGAGTCGTTGTTATTGGCGCAGGTTTTTCAGGACTGGCTGCTGCTGCAAAACTTGCGCAAATTGGATATAAAGTAAAAGTATTCGAAAAAAACAGTATTCCGGGGGGAAGGGCACGCAAATACGAAGAGAGCGGGTTCCTTTTCGATATGGGGCCCAGCTGGTACTGGTTACCTGACATCTACGACCATTTTTTTAACCAGTTCGGCAAATCTGCTTCAGATTATTATGAACTGAAACGCCTTGATCCTTCATACCGCCTTTTTTACAGCAGTGAAGAGATCGTTGATATGCCCGCGGGAAAAGAAAATGTAATAAAGCTTTTTGAGTCCCTGGAAAAAGGAGCAGGCAAAAAACTCGAAAAATTCCTTAATGAAGCTGAATACAAATACAGGGTTGGAATGAATGATCTGGTGTACAAGCCTGCACGTTCAATTTTCGAATTTATTAACTGGCCTGTAATCAAAGGGTTTTTCCGGCTTCAGATACTTCGTTCATATTACAGGTATGCAAGAAATAATTTTTCAGATCCCCGTTTATTCCCGGTTCTTGAATTTCCGGTAATTTTTCTGGGCTCTACTCCCAAACGTACTCCTGCCATGTACAGCCTGATGAATTATGCCGACATGGTTCTCGGAACATGGTATCCGATGGGAGGGTTTTTCAGGGTAATTGAAGGAATGGCAAACCTTGCAGCAGAACTGGGTGTTGAGTTTGTTTATGATTCACCTGTTCAGGAAATAAAGGTTGATAATGGAAAAGCAACAGGAGTTGTTGTAAATGAAGAGTTTTATCCTGCCGATTATATTGTAGGTTCAGCAGATTACCACCATACCGAGCAAAACCTCCTGTTGCCCGGAAACCGTCATTATTCTCCCAAATATTGGGATTCAAGGGAAATGTCCCCTTCTTCACTCATTTTTTATTTGGGTATTAATAAAAAATTAAACGGGCTTAGCCACAATAATTTGTTTTTCGATGAGGATTTTCCTGCCCATTCAGCAGAAATCTTCGAAACACCCAGGTGGCCGGGTAAACCCCTGATCTATATATCCGCCACCTCAAAAACCGATCCAGATGTGGCCCCTGAAGGTATGGAGAATCTTATGGCTTTAATACCTGTGTCGTCAGGACTTGAAGACAACCAGGAAATACGTGAGAAATATTTCAAACTGATTATTGATAGAATGGAACACCTTCTTGGAGAGCCTGTTGCTGAAAATATTGTTTTCAAGAGATCTTATGCACATAACGATTTCATTTCCGATTACAATGCTTACAAGGGCAATGCATTCGGACTTGGAAACACTCTAATGCAAACCGCAATTTTAAAACCACGTATGCATTCTCCCAGGGTCAAAAATCTGGTTTTTGCCGGACAACTGACGACTCCCGGACCAGGAGTCCCGCCCGCAATTATTTCGGGTCAGGTTGCTGCCTCAGAAATACATAAAATGGAACGTAACTAATGAAAGAAAAGTTCGACAAAATATCTCTTGAAGCAAGTAAAATGGTAACCAGGGAGTACAGCACCTCTTTTTCCCTTGCTATAAGAATGTTTAATAAGCGTTTCCGTGACCCTGTTTACAGTATTTATGGATTTGTAAGGCTTGCCGATGAGATTGTAGATACATTCCACGATTTTGAAAAAGACGGCCTGCTTGAATCTCTGAAAGAAGAAACATACAGGGCAATAGATACAGGCATTAGCATAAACCCTTTGATCAACAGTTTCCAGTCTGTTGTCAACAGGTACGGAATAGAAAGGGATCTTATCGAATCCTTTATTGCCAGCATGGAGATGGATTTATATAAAAAAGATTATAAGCCAGATGAATATAAGAAATATATAGTAGGCTCAGCAGAGGTAGTAGGATTAATGTGCCTTCGTGTTATTACAGAAGGAGATAATGAAAAGTATCAGCAGCTTAAGCTGTATGCCCGTCATCTTGGTTCAGCCCTGCAAAAAATTAATTTTTTGAGGGATATAAATACTGATTACAGTATGGGGAGGGTTTATTTTCCGGGAATTGATATAGATTCATTTACACAGGAAAGCAAGCAGCTCATAGAGAAAGATATTGAATTAGATATGCAAAAGGGATATTCCGGGATGCGTCAATTACCCCGGAGTGCTCAAATGGGGATATACCTGGCTTACAAGTATTTTTCTGTTTTGCTTGATAAGATAAAAAAGACACCTCCCGAGAAGCTTTTTAAAGAGAGGATCCGTATTTCAAATGCCCGTAAATACTGGATACTTTTACTGGCTGTTGTGGGTGTGAGACAACAATAAGAGTTTTTAAAACAAAAATAATAGATTATGACCTGGTACCTGGCAGTTTTAATTATTTTGGCTTTAACAGCGTTTATGGAGTTTGTTGCCTGGTTCTCCCATAAATATGTTATGCATGGATTTTTGTGGGTACTTCACAAGGATCATCATATCAGGGACGGCCGCAAAATTGAATGGAATGATCTTTTTGCCCTTATTTTTGCAGTTCCCAGCATTTTGCTGATATATTTCGGGACACGTGGTTCTGTTTTGGATTTCCGGTTTTTTATGGGAGTCGGCATTTTTTTATATGGAGTCCTTTACTTCCTTTTCCATGACGTGCTTGTGCATCAAAGGGTCAAATTATTTGGTGAGCCTAAGGGTAAATATCTAAAGGCAACGGTTAGGGCACACATGGATCATCACAAACCCAGGGTGCAGCATAACTACGGATTTCTGGTGGCACCTTTTAAATATTACAGGGAAGAATTCTCAAAAGAAAGGAAAAAAAACAGTTGACATTAACTAAAACCCTTATTCAATGTATACCTACCTGCTTGTAAATTTGTTCAGTATCCTGATTCCCCTGATTGTAAGCTTTGAAAGAAAATGGTTATTTTTTGCGGGAAAATGGAAGCACATTCTGCCTGCCCTTTTGTTGCCTGCTGCACTGTTTATTTTATGGGATATACTTTATACACACCTGGGTGTATGGGGCTTCAATCCGCGCTATCTTACCGGTATTTATATTATAAACCTTCCACTTGAGGAATGGTTGTTTTTTATATGCATCCCTTATGCATGCCTTTTCACCTATGATGCACTTAAATATCTGGTGAAAAAAGATTATTTTGCTCCTGCTGCGCCTGTTATTTCCCCGGTGCTGATAGTAGTTTTCCTGATTGTTGCAGCATTCAATATTGAAAAGATATATACATCGGTCACTTTTGCTCTTACAGGCATCTTTGTTTTACTTCACCAGTACGTTTTCCGTTCTGCTTATATGGGAAGGTTTTATTTCATGTTTTTGATTATCTTATTTCCATTCCTTATTGTAAACGGCATTCTTACCGGATCATTCATTGAAGAGCAGGTTGTATGGTATGATGATACCCAGAATCTGTCGATAAGAATATTTACAATTCCTATTGAGGATTCGGTTTATGCACTTTTACTTTTACTTGGAAACGTTTCAATTTTCGAATATTTGCAGAACAGGAAGAATAAAACTCACAGCCGGCTTTCGGCAAATTAATTTGTTCAGATAATGTAGCTTTTTACAGGACTATAATTTTTTCAATCGTTTTAGACCTGCTTTTCGCCACTCTTAAAATTCAAGCCTCAGCAGGCCGGATTTATCAACATCATAATATGTTTTATTTTCAAATCTATTAGTTATATAAAGTATATATTCCTGGTGTATTCTGTTTTGAAGTATAGTTGAATATTGTTTTTTTTGTTAAATTGCCGGCTAATAATAACCAAACCAAATTTAATATGAGTTTTTTGAGAAATATTGCAGTTATTCTGCTGTTAGTAATTCCTTTGACCCTCCAGGCGCAGCACAGGGAGCCTGTTGATCTTGAAATGGTCAATAAAATAAAGAATGAAGCCCTGAATAACTCCAGCATCAGGGATCTGGCATTTTATCTCACAGATGTAATAGGTCCAAGGCTTTCAGGATCTACAGGATTACAAAATGCATATGAATGGACCAGCTCCCAGATGATTGACTGGGGACTTGAAAATGTAGAAGTAGTACCGTGGGGTGACTTCGGGCGAGGATGGGATAATGAGAAATTTTACATTGCAATGACTGAGCCTTATTATCAGCACCTTATTGGCGTTCCGCAGGCATGGACACGCGGCACAGACGGTTTTGTAAGTACAGAACCTGTACTGGTTGATATCAGTTCTGAGGAAGATTTAGAAAGATACCGTGGCAAGCTTGAAGGAAAGGTTGTTGTAACCCCCATTTCGCGCGATCCGGAAATGGATGAAAGGTCACCTGTTCAACGTTATGACGATGAAGATCTGGAAGAACTGGCTAAATTACCAAGGGTACCCAATCCAAGATACAGTCAGGGACCCCGATCAGATAACACTGAAGTGCTCAGGCGACGTGCACTTATGCAGAAGGTTAATCAGTTTTTTGAGGAAGAGGGAGTAGTTGCAGTTCTTAGTTCAGGCGGAACTTTCGGTACCGTCAGGTCTCACGGAAGGGGCTACTCAATGGATGCTGAACCCGGAATAGCACAGATTGCTCTGACTGCAGAGCATTATGGAAGGATAGTTCGCCTCCTCGAAGAGGGTATAGATGTAGGACTGGAACTGGAGGTTCGTAACCGTTTTCTTGAGGAAGATACAAAGGGCTACAATGTGATAGGTGAAATACCCGGAACCGATCGAAATTTAAGGGATGAGGTTGTAATGATAGGCGGCCACCTGGATTCATGGCACGGAGGTACAGGCGGCAATGATAACGCTGCAGGGGTGGTGCTTATGATGGAAGTTATGAGAATTCTCAAGGAACTTGAAATTGAACCCCGCCGGACAATCAGGATAGCATTGTGGGGAGCTGAGGAACAAGGACTTCATGGCTCAAGGAATTATGTGGCCGAGCATTTTTATGACAGAAGCACCGGAGAGAAGAAGGCGGACTTCGATAATTTATCCGCGTACTTCAATGTTGATAACGGCTCCGGTAAGATAAGGGGTATATGGCTAATGGGCAATGATGCAGCAAGGCCGATATTCGAGCAACTGCTTGAGCCTTTCCATGATATGGGGGCGACAACAGTAACGCTCAGAAATACAGGCGGAACTGACCACCTGGCATTTGACCGTGCAGGATTACCCGGGTTCAATATGCTGCAGGACAGGCTGGATTACTGGAGAGGATACCACACCAATATGGACACCCTGGAGCGCATGCAGTTGGGTAACCTGATGCAGGGAGCAGCCATTGTTGCAAGTCTGGTATACCATGTTGCGCAGCGTGACGAAAAGATACCGAGAGAAGCATTTGACCATTAACAGCCGGGGTTTAACTAAGAAACAAAGGTTTTCTGAATCATTATATCACTGCCGGTTTCCTGAGGGGGACCGGCAGTTACATTTTTTAACCAGTTTCAATTTCGCTCAGTTCAACCCACCTGTCAGTTTTTTTATCCAGTTCCTTTTCAACTTCCGAAAAACGCTTTGACTTTTCCTGCAGCTCCTCCGCAGAAAGCTCTCCTCCTGAAAGAGCATTCTCCAGTTCTCTCATTTCAGTTTCAAGGGAGTCAATTTCTTTTTCAAGTTTATCCAGCTCAAGTTTCTCTTTGTATGAAAGTTTTTTCTTTTTTTCGCGGGTCTTTATTTCTTTTTTCCATTCGTTGCTTACCTGCTTTTTTACAGCAGGTTTTGATTGTTTCAGAAAATCACGGTACTGGCTGTAGTTGCCGGGGAAAACCTTTATTAACCCGTTCCCTTCGAATACAAAAAGCTGGTCTGCAACCTTGTCAAGAAAGAACCTGTCGTGTGTAACCACCAAAAGGCAGATCTTTGCCTGTGAAAGATAATCTTCAAGTATGTTTAGCGTATCTATATCGAGGTCATTTGTGGGCTCATCCAGTATCAGAAAGTTGGGGTTACGCATCAGAACGGTTACAAGGAAGAGCCGTCTTTTTTCACCACCGCTGAGCTTCCCGATAAAGTCGTTTTGTCTTGAAGGAGGGAAGAGGAAATGGTTGAGAAACTGAGAAACAGATAAAACCGAGCCGTTTCCCATTTTGACGGTATCAGCTATCCTTCTGGCAGCATCAATCACCTTTTCATTATCGTTGAATGATATTCCCTCCTGACGGAAATAACCGAAATGAACTGTTTCACCTGTTTTAACAATTCCCGAATCGGGTTCAAGTGATGATGTTATGATATTCAGGAAAGTAGTTTTACCCGTGCCGTTTTTGCCTGTTATGCCAACTTTTTCAAAACGGCTGAAGGTATAGGAGAAGTTGCTGATAATTTTGTTTTGCCCGAAGCTTTTTTCCAGATTTTTAATTTCCAGAATTTTGCTGCCAAGCCTTTTGCTTCCGGATCTTATTGAGATATTTTCCGTTTTATGCCTTGTTGTTGACTTTTCTTTCAATTTATAGAATGAGTCTATCCGGGATTTTGATTTTCCTGTTCTGGCTTTGGGTGTGCGTCGTATCCAGTCAAGCTCTTTTCTGAGGAGGTTTCGTGCTTTTTCTGTTTCTGCACGACTTTGTTCAAGTCTTTCACTCCTCTTTTCTAAAAAATAAGAGTAATTACCCGCGTATTCAAAAAGAGTTCCGCCGTCAATTTCCATGATCCTGTTGCATACCCTGTCCAGGAAATACCTGTCGTGTGTCACCATCATAATTGTCATTCCCTGTCGGGAAAGATAGTTTTCCAGCCACCCGGTCATTTCGGTATCAAGGTGGTTGGTAGGCTCGTCAAGTAGCAAAAGCTGCGGCCCTTCAAACAAAACTTTTGCCAGTGCAAGCCTTTTTCTCTGTCCGCCCGACAATAGTTTCACCGGCTTGTTGAACTCTATCAGGTCAAGCTTTCCCAGTATCTGCTTTGCTTTGGCTTCACTGTTCCATACCTGCAGGGCATCCATCCGGGATGAAAGCTCATTTATCTTTGACCTGTTCCCTGATTCCACGGCCTGGTAGTAACATCTGACTGTTTGTGCCAGTTCACCTGATGAGGCAAAAATCTGCCCGATTACACTGTTGTTTTCATCGAGAACAGGCTCCTGTTGCAGATAACCTGTAATTAAGCCGTTTTTAAAGGTAACTGTTCCGCTGTCACTCACATCAGTTCCCGCAAGAATATTCAGCAGACTTGTTTTGCCGCTCCCGTTGCGTGCAACCAGTGCTATTTTGTCGTTTTTGCCAACAGAAAGGGAAATATCGGTGAACAAAGTTTTGTCACCGTATGATTTGCTTAAATTCTCAGCCTGTAAAAGTATTTCCATAATATTACCCTCTATTTCAAACGGTATTTCCCATTCCCTGAATTATCTTATTATCAAGTCAGTTATACTTCCTTTTTGCCTTATGTCCCGGTCACTTTCCTGCCGGCTTTTTTTATTTATTACTGTTTTAAAACAGGATTCTAAAAAACCTTGATGAAAATGCAAAAGTAGCGATTATTGAAAAAGATTTTATCTTTATCACTCTTAACTGTTCATGATAAATATATGAGAAAGGAAGAAAGGTTCAGAAAGGTTTTCGAATATTTCCGTAGGGAACAGCCCTACCCGGAAACGGAACTCAGATACAAAGACCCTTATGAACTAATTGTGTCAGTTATTTTATCTGCCCAGTGCACAGACAAGAGGGTGAATGCAATAACTCCCGTTTTTTTCTCAAGGTTCCCTGATCCAGGATCCCTTGCTGCAGCAAGGGTCGAAGAGGTTTTCGAAGTTATCAAAAGTTGTTCCTACCCGAACAACAAGTCGAAGCACCTGGTAGGCATGGCAAAAGTGCTTTCGGATGATTTCAACGGTGTAGTCCCGGCTGATACTGAGCTTCTTCAAAAAATGCCGGGTATTGGAAGAAAAGGCGCGAATGTTATAGCTTCGGTTGTATATAATATGCCCACCCTGGCCGTTGACACACATGTTCACCGGGTAGCTGCAAGGATAGGGCTTACATCCAATGCCAGAACACCGCTTTCCACAGAAAAACAGCTTGTTAAACATATCCCGCAGGAACTTATTTCAAAAGCCCATCACTGGCTAATTTTGCATGGCCGTTACATCTGCAAGGCAAGAAAACCGTTATGTGGTGAGTGCGGTATCAGGGATTTCTGCAGGTACTACAGCAAAAAGAAATAACCTGCAGGTTTGCAGTAAATTCATCAAGCCCGGCACAGTTGAGATTCCTTATTGTTGCGGGGAAAAATTAAAATAATTATATTTGCATCCTCAATGACTCCGTAGCTTAACTGAATAGAGCACCTGACTACGGATCAGGAGGTTGGGGGTTTGAGTCCCTCCGGGGTCACTTGAAAAAAAAAGGGTTGCAGGGTTAATATTCTGCAGCCCTTTTTAACTTCGCAAACATCATTCATACTTCCTGTTTCAACTTTTTTATAACAAAACTGGTTTCCCAAAACAAACAACAAGCAAGAAAGGGATATTAACAAGCTGCCTGCGATTTTATAGCGGAATTATACAGGAGCATCTTCCCTGTCTGTGGCTTGCGGCTTCTTTCAGAATTGTGCATTTTAACAGCTGCGCGTTGCTGTGCAAAGCAACACGGGTTCATAAATTGCAATGAAAAAATAATACATTATTATCAAATGTATATTGAAATTGCAAGGATAAAGTGAATTATAGCCATAGAAATAGTAATAATGGCAAGTGTTTTATGATAATTCACATGAATAATAACAATCTGCCTTCTGGTTAAAAACATTGTACTGGCAGTTGCAAGGAGAAAAACAAATGTGATAATCCCAAAATAACCTGCTATGGGTAACCCCCAGATCATATAATAACCGATATTCTGTATAAGATCCATTAATCCCCCCCAATAATTATTATTAAAGTTCCACTTCTATTTTTGTACGTTGAGTGTGACGCTGAAAAAAATTATCTGAACGATTATGATAGCTTAACAAAACAGTATGATTTTCTCCTTTTCTTAAATCATAACGGGAATTTCCACCAAGAGGAATTACTAATTCTATTCGCGAAAGATCATCATTTCTTTCACCAATTGAATTTATTATATAAGTTTCTTCAATTTTTTCATGGGAGGTTATAGCTGTGCCATAATGTTCTTCTATAGTGAAGGTTCCATTCTCAAATCCCCCTATTATAATATCGGCACCTGCCATCATGTTGGATGGATCAAATCCCACTGCCAGCCACCCGCTGCCAGGGCTTTCTAAAATAATATACAACTCATGTTCTTCTTCTGAAAACTCCCAGAAGAGCTCCATTTCTATATCTGAGATTAAATGATTAGTATAAACCAGTCCATCTATCATTTCGCTTTCCAGAGATGCATTCCTGTCAATTTTCACAGACTCATTTTTACTCTCATTACAACCAGTTACAAGAAAAACCATTATAACCGTTACAAAAACCAAAGAAAAAGCTTTTTTAAATAACATTTTTTTCCTCCCATCATTAATTGAGTATTACAACTATTTATAAAAGTACAATTTTTATTAATATTTTACCCTGAAATGGCAGAAAAACAGAGCCAGATTTTGACAGGTTTCTCAAATTAATATGACTTCAGTCAAAAAGACTTAATTTAAACCGGGAATCAATTTTGCTACCAGTTAAACTCATAACCTATTCCCCACTCAAAATAATCAGCAATTGCAAACCAGTGATGTTTTATTGAAAATTGTGCCACCAGGTTGTTTCTGAAAGAATATTTCACTCCCAAACGATTTGTGAAAAGTGGAGTTTCTTCTGAAGGTTTGTATATGTATAAACCGGGATGAAGTATGAATGAGATGGGGCCCTGATCGAGTTGAAGCGAAAGATGCACGGAGGATTGAAAAGGAGCGGGTGGCTCCTCATCTTCTGTTGTTATGTGGGGGAAGTGAGCCCAGGTGTCATTGTAAAAAAAGTTTATACCCAGACCTATCCTTCTTTCCAGTCTGTATATAAAGTTGTAGTCAAATATGAGACTGGATGTAAGGATCTGGTGATCCATTGTCCTGTGCACCTGCTTGATCCCGGGAGCCACCATAATGGTGAACCGGTTCCTTTTACTGACTTTTTTTTCCCTGGGTATAAACATAGCCCCGAAGTGCCTGTGGCCGGAAAGGTAATTCAGTCCGGCACTAAAGGTAAGTAAATTCAGCCCCTGGTTGGGAGCAACTATAATTCCGTTTGAAATATGGTGAAATGATATTCCAGGCCTGAGAACCCACCTGTCCTGAAAAACAGCTATTTCTCCAATCAATGACAACTGCCCGTAAGCATTAAGATGAGAACCGATAGCGGGATTCAAAAGGTTGTCCCGGTCATGCTTCTTTGTGGCGTAGGCAGGTCCTAACCCTATTTTTAACCGGACAGGGATCCTTTTTATTAAACGGGGGGTTAACATCCCCATATAGGCGGCATGCATATTACCAAACACCTCATGGTTCCCAAGGCCCGAAAATATATAACCTGCCCCCAGAATTGAATTCCCTGTCTGCTCTGCACCTCCAGGGTTGAACCATGTCATAAGTTCAAAACCCTTAATATTTTCCTGATTGAGAACTTCCAGCACGTCGTTATGGGGCATCATTGCACCATAGTGAAGGTTCAGGTCGTATAGAAGATAGCCTTTCTCACCCGGTGTTCCCGCAAAGATCTGCATCCGGGGTGAAAAGGCAAAAAGAAGGGCTGCCAAAAATACTAAGTGTTTAAGATGATGAATGT
>PUMT01000229.1 GCA_003551495.1 Bacteroidota bacterium | reverse complement strand
GGATGCACTATAAGTCCGTTTGACCGGTAATAGTGATAATATGATGTATTGGGAGCTACCGGGATTATGGCCTCCAGTCCCTCCACCCCGGTAGATGCAGCGGCAAGCGCCAGGGTGCCGTTATAAGAAGTACCTATCATGCCAACCTTACCTGTAGTCCAGTATGCCTCCACCTCCTCATCACCAAAAGGAGTAGTATACCCTTTAGCTCTTCCTTTAAGCCAGTCAATTACAGCTTTTGGCGCCAGAGCTTCAATTTCAGTTCCTATTGTAGGACACCCTTGTGAGTATCCCGTTCCCGGCGCCGATGAGTGAACTGCAATAAAACCCCGGGGCACCCAGAAGTCCACCATTGCATTGGATATTACAGGGCGTTCAACATCCCTCTCCGGGGGAGGAGGAGATTCGCGGGGCTCAGGTTTGGTATAAAGCTCCTGCCTTACATTCCAGAAATATCTTCTGTCTATGGAGCTTCTCCCTGCATAGTAGGGGCTGGATTGGAACACGACCGGCAACTTGAGCCCTTCTTCAGTCTGAGGTGGGCGGGTTACCGAAACGTGTACCCGGTCAGGCCTGCCGTCACCGTCAATATCGAATTCGGTCTCAACCCACAAGTCATGGCGTATCCAGGAGTCCTGATCGGAGAAAGCCTCAACCTTTTGTGCCATTCCGTCAACAAAAACAGGACGTGCTTCCTGTTCAACAGATTCAGCGGTATGTCCGTAATGTGTCCATACAAACAATGTTGCGGCAGTAAACAGTAGTAACTTAAAATAATTCTTCATCTTTTTATTATTTATTAAAAAACGCAGTCAATTCAAATCCTGACCACTGTAACTCATATTTTATTAATTAACCTCGTGTAAAAACCACATGCGTCTATGATCTGACCCACCTCACAATTTTCATTTGGCATGTGTGCAAGCTTGTATTCACCCGGCCCAAACCCGATTGTAGGGATCCCCAGGCTAACAGGTGTAACAGCATTAGTGCTGAAATCCCAGAATTCATATTCAGTTGGTTCTTTGCCGAAATATTCCTGATAAGCAGAAATACAAGCCCTGGATAATTCGTGACTTAATTCTGTTTCCCAGGCAAGATGAAAAGGTTCGTAATTAATTCTCATTCCTTTCCAGCTTTTCCTTTGAAGCGTTCCCACTTCCCAGGTGGCTTTTTTCCCTTTTACAATCTGATCCATCTCTTTCTTTATGTCCTCTACTGTTTCACCCGGTATTAGTCTTCTGACGAGATAAGCTTCACATTCTGACGGAACGGCATTCAATGATGCCCCTGTACTTGAAATTTTTGACATAACTAGTGTTCCCCGTATTTCTCCTTTTTTCAATAATTCAAGGTTGGTTTTGTCAACCCGCTGGATGATTTCTGCCATTTCGTAAATAGCATTAACACCTTTTTCGGGAGCCGATCCGTGCGCGGAAACCCCGTGAGTTTTTAACAAAATCTGGGCTTTACCTTTATGGCCGATAGTGATATTATTGTTCGATGGCTCACAAATAACCACATAGTCAGGACTGAAGTTTAGTTCCCTGAAAAGGTGTTTCAGGTTTTCACCATCGCAGTCTTCTTCAAGAACGCTGCAGGAAACGTATATAGTTTTATCGTTTGCAAAACCGTGTCTTTTGGCCAGCACGCCAGCATAAATTGAAGCAGCTGCACCTGATTTCATGTCAACTGAACCTCTGCCATGCAAGCAGCCATTTACAATATCGCCGCTAAATGGCGGGATATTCCATTTATCTTCATCTTTAACATCTACAGTGTCAACATGCGAATCAAACATAATAGACTTTCCCCCGCTTCCGATTTTGCCAAGAAGATTCCCCATAGAATCAATCCTAACCTCATCGTAGCCAAGTTCAAGCATTTTCTTTTCAATAAACCTGATAATTTCACCCTCCTCACCTGAAATGCTTTTAATTCTGACAAGATTTTGAGTAAATTCAATCAACTCGTTTTGCAATTCCTCAGGAAGTAATACAGAAATGTTCATTGATCAATCTTTTCTATTCAGGGATAATTGCTGCAATTTACATTATTTTTTTTACTGTAAAATACTCAACAGTACAAAGATTACCGGCAGTTTGGATCGTACCGGACTACTCCCGGGACATATCGGTAACCGGTTACATGCCATTTACTTCAAATCAACCAGCATTGTGATATTATTTCAACACCTAATCCTTAATACAGCGGACAGCAGCACCGTCAGTGCGGGCGCTGACGTACATGTTAGCTGCGAAATTCCCAAAACCTAATACCCACGAATAGATTCCATCCACGGAAGCTGTCCACAAGTAGGCATGTAAACCTTCGAGAAAGACTACACCAGTTTCTCTGCAGCGGGAACCTGTTAAAGGTAATTTAAGTGGAGAAGCAATAGCTCCTGCAGCGTCATTGCTTTTCCAGCTTTGCAGTTCTGCTTCCAATTCTGCTCTTGTAGGCAAACGGAAACCATCAGGACAAGGATTATTTACACCATTTTTGCCCTGCCATAAATCATTATTTTGGGGTTTTCTCCAGTCATATGGATTGTCAGGCGAAATAATAAATTCATCATGCCCCGGTGTATCACTGAAGCTTAAGAAAGTGGTTTCACCTGATTTCCTTGACTGGTGTCCGTCGGCAGCCCTGCCCCACTGGTATAGATCGCCGTAAGCTTCTTCATCGGTACTGCTGGTGGCTGCACGGCTTGCACCCAGGTTGCGATCCATCCATGTTTGACCTGTGGCGGGATTGAATACCTCTACTACTTCGGTTTCTGTATCAATTGGCCAGTCGTCTTGTGCAGTAATAAAGCTTACCTGGTTGCTGTAATCTGTGCCCTTGCTGTTCGTAGCATACCCTCGAATATAATAGATTGTCTCCGCAATAAGTTCTGTAATTTTAAGTCTTAAACTATCTTCATCAATATCTGCACTGACCTTGCCAACATGGTTCTCAAGACCGGGGTCTTGGGATAATCCCCATACAACACCTACATCAGTTATTTCTGCACCACCGTCACATTCCAGGCTGCCAATAATTACCGCCGAGTTGGCCGTAATATCTTCTACAGAAAAATAGCCAAGAGAGGGCAACTCAACCAGTCTATCCTTTTCACAACCCTGAAACAGTAATAGAAGAAAAAATCCAGTCAAAATGATCTGGGAAAAAAAAAGAACTTTGTTTTGTTTTGGTATTGTCTTGATTTTTGGGGACTTTATTTATAGTTACTTGATTTCAAAGCAGAAAAAATGTTTCAGGAGGATATTGAAAACAGGTTTCTTTCATGTAAGCTAAAGCTAATTGTTGAAGTAAATTTTTTTCAAAATATTGTTTAATGTTAAAACAACAATAATTAATTTGATAAAGCTGTAATTTTTTTACATAAACGTTTAGGCTGCTATTTACAACTTCCCCTTAGATTTAAAAAACCT
>PUMT01000123.1 GCA_003551495.1 Bacteroidota bacterium | reverse complement strand
ATCCAGGCTTAAAAGGACGGAATCAACAGAATCTTCTTCGCTGCCTGTAATCAGTCCGCTATTGTCCCACGACTCCTGCAATGCAAGTGGAGCATATTCCTCCAGAACCGAGATAATATCCTTTACCTTCATATATTTGATTTTTGGGAAAGTAGAATTTAAAGTATATGAATTGCGGTTACTGCAGAATGCACATCAGATCAGAGGCCTTCTTTTATCTCCAGCAGCATCTCCCTAACAGCTTTGAGATTTTTCACCACCTGGAAATTGTTTACTGCATCTTCGCGGTTCTCCCTGAGTTTTTTCCTGGCACCTTTGAGTGTCATCCCCCTCTCTTTGACAAGATTGTAGATAAGATGAAAATTTTCAATATCCTCAGCAGTAAAAAAACGATTACCCTTTTTGTTCTTCCTGGGTTTGATAATGTCGAACTCTTTTTCCCAGTAGCGGATAAGAGAGGCATTGACTTCGAACATTTCGGCTATTTCGCCGATCGAATAAAAAAGTTTTTCTACTTTTTTCTCTTTGTAAGGCACCTTGAACAGAGTTTTTTTACATTCCTAAAAATGAGCCTCCCTGTTGTGAAAGCCTGATCATCTCGTCAAACTCTTCCGGGGAGAGGTCTTTGAAATAATAGTTTATGGGATCTACCGGCCTGTTATTCTTCCTCACTTCGTAATGAAGATGGGGGGCTGTGGAAAAACCGGTATTGCCGACAAGTCCGACAACTTCACCTCTTTTCACTGTGTCTCCCCTCTGCACAAGGATCTCTTCCAGGTGAGCATAAATGGTTTTGTATCCGAATCCATGGTCTATCTCAATCATATTTCCAAATCCTGTACGCGCCCTGGACCTTTGTATGCGTGATACCACCCCGTCACCTGTTGCATAGACATCTGTCCCAAGTGGTGCGGTAAAGTCCATTCCGTTATGAAACTGCTCAATCTTCATTATAGGATGTATTCGCATCCCGTAGTAACCGCCTATCCTTCTCAGATCGTCAACAGCAATGGGCTTTATCGCAGGAATACCTGCAAGCATCTCCTCCTTGTTCCTTGCAAGGTCAATAACCTCGTCGTAGCTTTTTGACTGCACATAGAGCTGCTTTTTGAGAATATCAAGCCTGTTGGCTGTTTCAATTACAATGTGGCTGTTTTTGTACCCTTCAAGGTCTGCATACCTGTCAACACCTCCGAATCCTGCCTGCCTGACACTGTGCGGGATAGGCTCGGCATTGAATACAGTCCTGTAAATATTGTCATCCCTTTTCTGTATATCCCTCAGAACGAGTGTTAGGTGGTCAAGCTGATTGTTGAGCATCTCATACTGGAACGAGAGATAATCAACCTCGCGCCTTAGCCTCTCTTCCTTTGGAAGATCAAAAAAGTAGCTGAAAACCAAAAAATAAACTATCGCCAACACTAGACTTGCAGAAAAATAGGACAAAAAATTCAGCAACCTGTCCTTGAATGTTGAATTGATTTTTTCGTAACTAAGCGACTCAGGATTAAACCTGTACTTACCTTTTGACATAACTTTTAATTATGAAAATTTTTGGGTTATGGAAAAAACAATTCACCCTGGTTCACAAAACTAGTTTAAATAAATTAATTTTACAACACCTTTTACGCATAATTACAGGGATTGTTTCATAAAATAACCACATTTAAAGGTTTTTATAAAGCATTTTATGCTTGCGGGCATTTTTAATATATTTATCCCGTATTCAAAACATACTATTTGGAGGAGTGAAGTAACGCCCACTCACAGATCGCACTTAATTATTGCGCTGATATTAAGACATAAAGCATTTATAAATGGATTCTACCCGTATCAGGAAAGAGTTTTTTTCATTTTTTGAAGAGAGAGGGCACCGGATTGTGCCTTCCGCCCCCATTGTTGTAAAAAATGACCCAACCCTGATGTTCACCAATGCAGGGATGAACCAGTTCAAGGACATTTTCCTGGGCAACTCAAGGCCTCCACATCCCAGGGTTGCCAATTCCCAGAAATGCCTCAGGGTATCCGGCAAACATAACGACCTTGAGGAGGTTGGACACGACACCTTTCACCATACCATGTTCGAGATGCTTGGCAACTGGTCGTTCGGCAACTACTTCAAAAAGGAGGCTGTTGAAATGGCCTTTGAGTTCCTGACAGGCAAACTGGGCATTCCGAAGGAGAGAATGTATGCAACCGTTTTCGAGGGAAGTCCCGGCGAAGGGGTGGATTTCGACGAAGAGTCGTGGAACTGCTGGAGGGAACACATCCCTCAGGAACAGATACTGAAAGGGTCAAAAAAGGATAATTTCTGGGAAATGGGCAACACAGGTCCCTGCGGCCCCTGCTCTGAGATCCATCTCGATATACGCAGTGAAAATGAAAGGGAAAAAACCCCGGGTGCCAAACTGGTTAACCGCGACCATCCTCATGTTATTGAAATCTGGAACCTGGTATTCATTCAGTTCAACCGGAAGTCCGGCGGCAAACTCATTCATCTGCCCGACAGGCACGTAGACACAGGTATGGGGTTCGAGCGGCTCTGCATGGTGATGCAGGACAAAACATCCTCTTACGAAACCGACCTGTTCAGACCAATAACCGAAGAGATTGAGCGGATCACCGGTGTCTCCGCGGGTAATGGCAGGGAAGCTGAAACAGCAATACGGGTAGTGGCCGATCACCTGAGGGCTGTTTCATTTTCGGTGGCTGACGGGCAGATCCCTTCAAACAACAGGGCGGGATATGTTATAAGGCGTATACTGAGGCGGGCTATCAGGTACGGATTCACTTTCCTGAACCAGGGAGAACCCTTTATTAACAGACTGGTGCCCGTGCTTGTAAAAACCATGGGAGACGCATATCCTGAACTGTCATCACAGCATGAGCTGATAGAAAGGGTTATTGAAGAGGAGGAAAAGACTTTTCTCAGGACGCTTGAGACAGGTATAAAGATGCTGGAGCAAATTACGGAAGAGAATAAGAGCAAAAAAGAGATAGGCGGCAAGGAGGCTTTTGAGCTTTACGACACATATGGCTTTCCGCTTGATCTTACCAGACTTATTGCAAGTGAAAAAGGGTTTACAGTCAACGAAGAAGAGTTCGGCAAAGAGATGGAAGCCCAGAAATCAAGATCCCGAAAGGCGGCAGGAATAGATGCAGGTGACTGGGTTGTGTTGAAAAAAGGGGATGAGGTCAATTTTGTAGGCTATGAAAAGCTCTCTGAAGAGGTTTCAATTACCAGGTACCGCAAGGTGAAGTCTAAAGGGAAGGAGCTATACCATTTGATACTGGACAAAACCCCTTTTTACGCGGAGAGCGGGGGACAGATAGGTGACTGCGGATATCTTGGGAACGAAAGGGAAAAGATCAGGATTGTCAACACCATAAAGGAAAACGATATAAATATTCATCTGACCGAAAAAATGCCGGAGAACCCCGAAGCAGT
>PUMT01000002.1 GCA_003551495.1 Bacteroidota bacterium | reverse complement strand
CGCATCAACGTTCTCTTCGTAGGATTTCCGGCATCCTTCTTCATCGATATCAAAACTGTAAGCGTCCTTCATGTAAAATTCCCGGGCCCTCATAACCCCGAACCGGGGGCGTATTTCGTCCCGGAACTTCATCTGGAACTGGTACAGAAGAAGCGGAAGACTCTTGTACGACTTTACATCGCCTGCTGCAAGTGTAGTTATCACCTCCTCGTGTGTGGGCCCAAGGCAGAAATCGCGTTCCTTTCGGTCTTTAAGGCGGAGAAGCTCCGGCCCGTAAAGGTTCCATCTGCCGCTCTTTTCCCACAGGTCCCTGGGCTGAAGAGCGCTCATAAGAATCTCCTGACCGTTTATCTCATTCATTCGCCGGCGGATAATATTTTCTATTTTTTGAACCACCTTCCAGCCCAAAGGACGAAACTCGTATACTCCGGAAGCCAGTTTCCTTATCATACCCGACCTTATCATAAGCCGGTGGGAGGGTATCTCGGATTCTTTGGGGTCTTCCCTAAGGGTGGGCATAAAAAAACTTGACAGTCTGGCAGATTTCATATTTCTTCTTTCCTTATCTCCCCGAGCAGAACTTTGGCTATATCCTTATCCTTTATGGAGCCTGTTATCTCTCCTTTTTTTATAAGCAGCCCCCCTCTTCTGCTTCCGCAGATGCCTATATCACATTCCTTTGCCTCTCCGGGGCCGTTCACTTCACATCCCATTATAGCAACGCGGAGATTTTTTTTAAAGTCTTTTTCTTTAAGAAGGGATTGGAATTTCCGGACGGTCTTATCGACATCTATCCTCCGCCGGGTACAGCCCGGGCAGGAGATTATCTCCAAGTTTTCGGGCTTTCCCGTAGAAATACTCCGGAGAATACGGGCCATCTCCACCTCTTCAACTGAAGATTCCGTAAGTGAAACCCTGAGAGTGTCCCCTATCCCGTCAAGAAGCAAACAACCTATACCGGCGGCCGATTTGACTTTTCCCGGCATCCCGGGGCCGGTAGCGGTTATACCTATATGCAGGGGAGTGTCGGAGTAGGAGGCAAAAAACCTGTTGGCTTCAACCGTAAATTTAACGGACGATGATTTCATTGAAACAAGAAAGTTATTAAACCCTCTTTCCTGTATTTTACGGTCCCATTCAAGGGCCAGACTGGCAAGTTCCTCGGGTGAAGAGACGGAGCATGATCCGGTATTAAATCCAAGCCGCAGGGCGGCCGATTTCACGGCGGCTTTATCAACCGCCGCCATTACTGAATCGGCTGACATGTTGCCCGGGTTCACCCTGACCTTGTCAAACCCGGCTTCAAGAGCTTCCAGGGCCGCGGTTTTTGTAAAATGGCAGTCAGCTATAAGAGGGACCCCCAGTTCTTCTATATGAGAAAATATTTTCCGGGCATCACCCTTGCCGGGTACGGCGCACCTTATCATCTGAGCACCGGCTTCTACCAGCGAGCATCCCTCACTAAGAAGGGCCCGGCCATCGGAAGAGTCGGATTTAAGCATTGCCTGTATTCTAAGCTCACTCTCTCCCCCTACTGTAAGAGAGCCTATTTTAATTTCCCTGCTTATCACTTAAACCCCCCTGCCTGTAAAAAGCCTTAAGATATCGGCATAAAAAACATAGACCATAAGGGCTATCAGTATGGCAAGCCCTATTAAATTTGCCGCCTGAATAGTTTTTATTTTAAGCGGAGCACCCTTCACTTTTTCTACAAGAGCGATTATTATATGTCCGCCGTCCAGCACCGGTATCGGAAAAAGGTTTATCAGCCCGAGGTTTATGCTTATGAAGGCAATCAGCCAAAAAAGCTGCTCCAGACCGGCATGGGCAGCCTGTGAAATATGCATCCCGATTCCTATGGGTCCGGCAACATCCGCTTCCAGCTGCCGGGTAATCATCAGGTATACGTGCCTTAAAACCATCCAGCTCATAACTCCCGTCTGGGTAAACCCTGCGGCAACCGACCTGACAGGTCCCGCCATCACCATTTCGTACTGCTGGGTTATTCCTATCATTGGCCGTCCAGAGGCAGGATCTATTTCCGGGGTTACGGTAATCTTTTCCTCTACCTGGTCTCTTTTAAGGGTAATCTCTACAGGCTCCTCTCCGGTTTCGCCGATTACCCGGGGGATATCCTCCCATCTTTCTATTTTCTCTCCGTCCACGGCAATAACCAGGTCCCCCTCTCTTATTCCCGCTTCGGCGGCGGGGGAATTTTCCAGGACTTCGCCGATTATCGGTTTTTCATCCGGAACTGCCATACCGGTTAACAGGATTATTGCCGAAAAAATAACAGCCCCGGTGAGAAAATTCATAAACGCGCCGGAAGCCAGAACCCCTATCCTTTTAAAAGGGCTCAGTCCCATAAGAGCCCCTTCACTGCGGGCATCTTCCTCTGAAGGATCTTCGCCTTTCATTTTAACATATCCGCCTAAAGGTATGGCTGATATTTTATACCGTATGCCATTGCGGGTAAACCCGAAAAGCTCCCTGCCGAAACCCAGTGAAAAAGCTTTAACCTCCACTCCCGCACGCAAAGCGGTTATAAGGTGTCCCAGCTCGTGAACAAAAACTACCACCGAAAAGGTAACTACTATAGCCAGCGCATTTATAAGATATCTTAATATTATTTCCATTTTTTATCTCCAACTCTTTTCTTTGACTGAAGAAGCGATTCCCGGTAGGCCTCTTCTATGCCTTCAACCGTTTCCGGAGCGGGCCCGGTTTTAAGAGAAACAATTTCCCGGATAAAATCGGGTATACGGCTGAATTTTAGCCTGTTCCGGGAGAAAGCTTCAACAGCCACCTCATCGGCAGCGCAGAGAAGAATATTTTTAATCCCCCCTTCTTTAGCGGCGCTGCGCGCAATAGAGGGGCAGGGGAACTTTTTCCTGTCAGGAATGCGGAGTTTCAAATCCGCAAGCTGTTCTATTGAGAGCCGGCCGGCCGGCGCACGGCGGCGGCGGGGGTATGTAAGAGAGTACTGTATGGGTATCCTCATATCCGCAGCTCCCATGTGAGCCGTCATGGACCCGTCAACGAATTCAACCATTCCGTGTATAACGGACTGGGGATGAATAAGGATATCTATTTTTTCCAGCGGTATATCAAAAAGAAAATGGGCTTCTATTATTTCAAGCCCCTTATTCATCAGAGTGGCCGAATCCACCGTGATTTTCTTTCCCATATCCCAGGTAGGATGCTTAAGGCACTCCTCTATCGTGACTTCTTCCAGCTGGGCAGAACTCTTTCCGTAAACCGCTCCCCCGGAGGCAGTAATAATAAGACGGGCTATATCTTTTTTATTTCCATTTCCTATGAGCTGAAAAAGGGCTGAGTGCTCGCTGTCAACGGGTATAAGTTCTCCCCTATCAACGAATTCCCGCATAATATGCCAGCCCATTACTATAGATTCTTTGTTGGCAAGGGCCATCCTCTTTGAAGCTTT
>PUMT01000263.1 GCA_003551495.1 Bacteroidota bacterium | reverse complement strand
TCGTCGTACGGGTACCTTTTTTTATGTATCTCACAAACCTTTTCGTAAAGCAAAGACTTCAACTCGTCAATATTTGTTTTCTTTTTGGCTGAAACAAATATACAGTTCCTGTCATTTTGATCCATTTGCGCCATCCATGTACGTTTAAGCTCTTCAAGTGAAAAATGCTCCTTAGTACGTGGTGTAAGATCATCTTCATCTCTTTTCCTTGGCCTGTAAGCATCTATTTTATTAAAAACAAGGTACGTGGGTTTGTTTATTGCACCAATCTCTTCGAGTGTCTGGTTCACAATTTTTATTTGTTCCTCAAAATTGTGATGTGAAATATCAACAACATGCAGAAGTATGTCGGCTTCCCTTACTTCGTCAAGGGTTGACTTGAAAGACTCGACCAGCTGGTGGGGGAGTTTGCGTATGAAGCCTACTGTGTCGGAAAGCAGGAACGGCAGATTGCCAATTATAACTTTCCTGACGGTTGTATCCAGCGTGGCGAAAAGCTTGTTTTCCGCAAATATGTCCGATTTGCTCAGCAGGTTCATGATTGTAGATTTACCAACGTTGGTATAACCTACCAGTGTGACCCTTACAAGTTTGCCCCGGTGCTTACGCTGGGTTGATTTTTGCTTGTCTATCTGCTCAAGTTTCTTTTTAAGCCGGGTGATCTTGTCTCTTATTATACGGCGGTCAGTTTCTATCTCAGTCTCACCCGGACCTCTCAGTCCAATTCCTCCCCGCTGCCTTTCAAGGTGAGTCCATAATCCCGCCAGACGGGGAAGGAGGTATTCGTATTGTGCCAGCTCCACCTGTGTCTTTGCATAGGAGGTCTTCGCCCTTCGTGCAAAAATATCCAGAATAAGGTTGGTGCGGTCAAGGATCTTGCATTCAAGAATTTTCTCAATGTTCCTGAACTGTGTAGGCGAAAGGTCGTCATCAAAGATCACCGCATCTGCTTTGTTCTCTTTGATATATTCGTGGACCTCCGATAACTTTCCGCTACCTATATAAGTTTTTGGATTTGGCGTTTCTATGCGCTGAATAAACCTTTTACAGGGAATCCCTCCTGCTGTTTCTGTAAGAAATGCAAGTTCATCAAGATACTCCTCAACTTCCCTTAACGGCTGTTTTTTGTTTGCGACCCCTACTAAAACTGCCTTCTCCTGTATTACTTCAGATATTATCGATTTCTGCATGTATTATAAAACGATTCTTCTTTTTAAAAATTCAAAGAGTGCAAAGGTAATCATTTTAATAACCATGTCCATAGGCTTAAAGGGGGTCATCTGATATATCTCCTGTTGCTCCTTATTGCACGTGAAATTGCCCCCCTCAGCGTTTCAGCGGTTCTGAACACCATTTCTGCATCATCAGGGAAAGGCAGCGGTTCGACTTCAACCATTTTCTTCATTTCTTCATCAAGGGCTTCGATATCGCCTACAGCCCTGGCTGACCTGTGCTCAAACAGGCTTTTTGCCCCAATCGGTTCTCTTTTCAGGAGCATCCGGGGAACCTCTGAATATATTTCTATATCGCCTTCTATAAAAGCTTCTTTAATCTGGACTGTTTCAATTACCGCACAAACAAGCTCTTTATACCTTGGGATCCTGATATCATTTCCGAGGGAATCTTTCATAACATTCCCCCTTTCATCAAGAAGGTATTCGAAACCGTCTTCAACTTCTTTTTTTACAACCTGGTCTTTTTCCTTAGTCTCATTTGGGGAAACGTTTATCATTCTGAGATTTACAACAAGAAAGTAGTCGAACTCAAGATTCTCATCCAGGTCGCGGAAGTGGTACTCAACCCATTGAGTATTGAGTGTTCGTGTATCGACAGTAAGCAATTCGTTTTTGAAAGCAGGTGAAAGGTTTAGGTGGGTATGGTTTTCCACCACCACCAGAGCCCGGCTTAACCCTTTTTCATAAGCTTCACGAATTAAAATGTCTGTATCACGGTAGTTGCCCATATATTCCTCCACCCTGCGAAGTTCATGGTAAGCCTGCCGGTAGGAGTCTTTTTCATTCAGATCCATCAGTCTCAAAGCATTTTCATAGTAATATCCTGCGGCACCGTGCTTTGCTTCAATTATTGCTTCGTCGTAGTCAACATAAGGATATTCTATGGTGCGGTCAGGCAGCTGGAGGGGCAGCACTGTTCTTACAAGTGTTTGCCTGTTTTTCATCCTTGTGTATAGCCGGAGTATTTCTTCGGTATTGCGCGGATTGTTTTCCCTTTTAAGAAACCTGATCCGCTCAAGGTTTTGTTCATTTGCAATATTGTATGCCTGGTCAAGTACCAGTATTTCATCAACATTGTTTGGATTTCTGCGAAGGTTCTGCACGGCTTTTTCTATAGCCGTATCATAATTTCCCCTTTGCAGATGTCTTGATGAGGAACAGCCGGAAAAGACCAGCACCAGGATCAGCAGTAAAACTGAATACTTAATTTTTGCCATTTTCTGTTTTTTGTTAATTATTGAGTCAGATAACTCTGTTTACAAAACAATTATACAGGTTGCAATAAGTCAAAAGTGTATATAAAAAATTAACCTTGTTAATGTTATGAGCATATATCAAATATGTATTGCTACGGTTAAACGTTAAATGATGTTACATTTAATTTGCTGTCCGGCTGATGTTAAAGATTATATAAAATAGAGGTAACTAAAATTGTGCCAAGCAGGTATTTTATCTTCGTGAAAAAACAACGGGGAAAGTAAGTGACACCCTGACCGGGAAGCCCTCATTGAATCCCGGAGTCCACCTGGGAGATGATTGCACAATACGTACTGCCTCCCTGTCAAGCTCCGGATTAAGGCTTCGCATAACCGTTACATCTGAAACGCTGCCATCTGTATTCACTATGAACCTGACATATACCGTTCCCTCGCCCACCCTTCTCCTCATTCCGGATATTGATTCTCTGGCATTTTTTGAAATGTATCGTCTGAAGCCGTCAAGTCCCATTCCCTGGAAGTCAGGCATCCTGTCAACTATGAAATGCACCTTCCCTTCGCTTTCTTCATATTTTATTTCCTCATCCAGGGGTATATGTCTTGCATAGCCGTAATAGGGTTCTTTTGGGATTTCCACATCTTCAACATAAAGTGCCTCTTCAATGGCTTCCTCATCACTGATTATTTCGAAAATTTCAGCAAGGTTAGGGGGAGGAGGGGGCGGCGGGGCATCCGGTGTGCGTTCACGACGGGTAACCGGCATTACTATTTCTTCGGTTATTACAGGGAATTCAGAGTGGCTTTGAATGTACTCACTTTCTTTTCTGGTAGAAGTCCACTCAAAAGCTATATAAAGCAAAGCCAAAGCTGAAACCAAACCTATCTGGAAAAAAACAAGTTTTTTGTTTTCAAGGTTTGCTCTCCTGGTTTTCTTGCGATCCATAACCTTTTGGCTTTTGCCTTTAAAATTCAGATCCTGTTATATGGGTAAAAACCCGGAAGTGAAATTAAATCAAATTAACATTTTAAAAACGGATTAGCAGAAAAAAATGATATAAATTCCATTTTAAAAAGACCGGGAAATCTGTTTAATGCTGTTTAGGTTAAATTTGCGGGTTGAAACTGCGCATCTTTATCTGAAAATTGAGAGGGGTGGTTCGTTTCTAAAAAATTATTAAATTTGCAATTCCGATACGGGGATTTAGCTCAGTTGGCTAGAGCGTTTGGCTGGCAGCCAAAAGGTCAGGGGTTCGACTCCCCTAATCTCCACTCTTCCTGTTCACCCTTTTGCCTTTTGGCAGGAGGGTTTTTTGTTTGCTTTACACAATAGCGTAAATTAATTTATAAAAAACAGAACCAAAAGGGCTCAGATACGTAATTATAAATTGTTGAAAAGCAAATAAACTTGTTTTTTATGCTTAAATATTTTTCACTGTTTTTTTTAGTTGTAGCAGTGGTTTCGTGCAAACCACGCGCCGATGACGACTCTGAAGCTGCCGGTGATGATGCCTTGCTTATGATGGGAAAAGCGGAGACAGAAGTGCCCCGTTATGTTGCTGAGGGAATTATTTCAAATATCTCTTCCCTGCTGGAAGAAGCTTTTTTCCTCAAGCAAATTGGTGTTCCATTTGAAAAAAAGCATCTTGCAGCTACTACCAATGTCGAAAGAGTGTCAGATAGCGAGCTTCTTTCTGCTTTTAATCTTGGAGCGCTTGGCTTGAACCTCGGATATATGAGTGTATATCAGCAGATAGCCGATCTGCCGCATTATCTGGAAACCATATCCGTGTTATCCGGTAAGCTGAACATTGACGGGCAGTTTGACCATGAAAGGTTACTCAGGATTGCCAGAAACCAGGGAGATATCGATTCTCTCACATACTTTTCATTGCATGGCTATAACCGGCTGAATGAATATATGCTCAAAAACAGCAAGGAGCATTTGAGTGCATTGATGGCTACCGGACTTTTTCTGGAAGGTTTGTACCTTCTTACACAGGTTGCACAGCTTCATCACACCGATGATCTTGCCGGGAGGATAGGAGAGCAAAAGATAATGCTGAATGACCTGCTACTGGCAATGCGTTTTTTCCAAAATGAATATGAACCATTGAAAGATATTGCAGATGAGCTGGAAAAAATTCAAAAAGAGTTCAGGGATGTGGAAATAACCTATGAGATGGGGGAACCTGAAACTGTTGAAAAGGATGGCAGACTTGTAATTATTCAGAATGAGAAAAGCAGGGTAGATATTTCCGGGGAAACTCTTGCAAGGATCACTGCCAATACTGAAAAAATACGGAATCAATACGTCTTCTGAAACGGTTGACAGGCTTAGTGAAGATATTCCGTTAAGATTTAGAAAAAGATCAAATATTTACTTCATGACCATAAAAACAATTCAAAAAATAATGCCAAGAGTTATTTTAACCCTGCTTTTTATTTTAATTGTTTTTAATCCATCAGTTTCACAGACAGCAGAAAAGCTGGTTGAGATCTGCGCTGCCAAACTTGGGGATGCCCAATACCTGAGGGACTTCCAGGTTGAGCTTGAGGCGGCAGAAGATGGAAGCGAAAAGCCTGTGGCAAAATATTCACTTATTCTCAGCAGTAATACACAATACCGCCTGATGGTCTGTAATGCCGAAGATTCAGATGGCAGTGCAATTATTGAGCTATATGACGGAAGGGGATTTATGGGCAGCAATTATTCAGAAAAAACCGGTAAGAAGTATCCGTCATTTGACGTGCAGATAAAAAGAACAGATGTTTACCATATATTCATTTCCTTTAAAGACGGCAATCCCGGAAGGGCTGTTGCAATTCTTGCCTTTGTGAAGCGTTTGTGATCTTCAGATTTCCGGAAAACGGCAGGCAACCAGGCTGTATAAATTGCCTGCACCTGTTTAATAAAAAATCAGTAACCCGGCGTAGGAGGCAAAAAGTATAAACACAACAAAATTCCCCCATCTTTCAGATCTCAGGGATAAAAGGTATTCGGATAACAGGTATGAGACTGGCACTGCTGCTGTGACGAGCAGTTCCATACCGGATTGCCTGACGAGGAAAAAAGCTGCTACAGTAATTATAAAAAGCCATAGATTAACCAGGAAGACCTTTCGGGCAAAGACCTTCTTTTTCTTTATTGTTCCGGTAACAAACAGAATTGCAATAAGCGACAGAACAAACTTGAAAGAAAGGAACAAAAGTATCTCCAGTGACCAGTAATAGTATTCTTTAACCGGCAGAAAACCTTCTGCTATACTTTTTGCCACATTGGCAGTGCTCAAATTTAATGCATAGTCTGTTGCAAAAGCAAAACCCCATGGAAAAACAAACCCCAGTATACTGAAAACCCATTCACGCCATATTCCCGGCCTCAGAATGAGAAGCCCTATCCAGATAACCGGGATGAAGAAAACAAGGTACAGGTAAAACAGGCTGCCCAGGCCAAGCAGGAAAGAGGATTCGAATATTTTATAGCTCAGGCGCTCGGCTTTGTATGACAAAAGGATCCTGTGAAGGGAAATAAGCAGGAAAAGGTTGGCAATCAGAAGAGGATGCATCCTTTGCAGGGGGACAATGCAGGAAACGGAAATGATAAACAGAATTGCCGGGAGCAGGGTGCGTTGCCTGAGAAAAATGAATGAAGTATTGAATTTGAGAAGGTAGAAACCCTGCAGGAGAAGAAGCAGAAAAGCAGTAATTACTGAAACCATGCTTCCCTGTGGCAAAAATGTTTCCAGGTGTGAATAGAAAAGCGTGGGATTCTTATCGAATGCAAACAAATAGGTTTCGGGGGATATAAATGTACGCCACCATATTGCTGCTCCCGCAAGCGGAAGAAATATATAAATTAAGGCCGAATTGCTTTTAACTAATCTGAGCAGCATTGGTTGATACAGGTTTGTTATATGCTTTAATCCATCAGGTCACGCCCGATATCCCTGCGGAAATATTTCCCTTCAAAATCTATTTTCCCTGCAGTTTTGTAACATTCTTCGAGTGCCTCTTTCAGCGTGTTTCCGAATGAACTGACAGCCATAACCCTTCCGCCGTTAGTGACAATTTTCCCGTTGTCATATTTTGTGCCGGCATGAAAAATGATGCTTTCACCCGTATCTTCGGGTTTGCTGACAGGCAGGCCTTTCCTGTATTTGCCCGGATATCCTTCTGAAACGAGCATTACTGATGCAAGATACCTTTCCTCAATGCTGATTGTTTTTTCCTTCAGTCTACTATTCCCCACAGCAACGAACAGTTCCAGCAGATCGGTCTTTATCCGTGGTATAACCGCTTCAGCTTCGGGATCGCCCATTCTTACATTGTACTCCACTACATAGGGGTTCCCCGCCACATTCATTAGTCCGAAAAATATGAAGCCGCTGTACGGGATACTTTCTTCCCGGAGGCCTATAATGGTGGGCTGAATTATCTGCTTTTCAACTTTCTCCATGAATTGCATGCCGGCAAAAGGGACAGGCGAAACCGACCCCATGCCCCCCGTGTTCAGTCCGGTATCCCCTTCACCTATCCTCTTGTAGTCCTTTGCCTCAGGCAGCAACAGGTAACTTTCCCCGTCAGTCAGGACAAAAACCGACAACTCCACCCCCTTCAGGAACTCTTCTATTACAACCGTTTCTCCGGCCTTACCAAACTTGCCTTCCAGCATGCTCTGAAGCTCTTTTTCGGCGACGCCGGCATCGTCCAGTATCAGCACACCCTTTCCCGCCGCCAGTCCGTCAGCCTTTAGCACATAGGGAGGCGACTGTGACCTGAGGAACCTGATCCCTTCTGAAATATTTTCCCTTGTAACCGCAAACGAAGCTGCAGTGGGTATTCCGTGCCTTTCCATGAACCGGTTTGCAAAATTTTTGCTTCCTTCAAGCATGGCACCTTTTTTTCGAGGACCGATAACCGGGATGTGACTCAGGCTGGGATCTTCAGCAAAATGATCATGAAAGCCCTTTACAAGAGGTTCTTCAGGGCCTACAACCACCAATGATATATTATTCTCAAGGCAGAACTTGCCGGCGCCCTCAAAATCATTCGGGGAAAGGTCAATATTTTCTCCGGCATCCTGAGTTCCGGCATTTCCGGGGGCGATATAAAGTTTTTCAAGCAATTTGCTTTGTGACATTTTCCAGGCAAGCGCATGTTCCCTTCCGCCTGATCCCAGCAGCAGTACTTTCATAATAGAATTGTTTTTAAAGCTTGTAAAAATAACTATACATAAATTTTTTTCATCTGTCGGAATGTAATTTTACACAGAAAAAATCTTAATCCCTATATTTGTTACAATAAAACCTGCCGGGCTCTGAAACTGAACCATGAATTGAACACCGTTCCGTTTTGCCGCCTGAAAAAAATTTCATCTGATGAAGTTAATGAAACTGACTTTGGAGGAAGCAACCCGACTTGCCTTGCTGCCTTTGAATTGTGTAAGGGTTGAATACCCGAACAAGACGGGACAGGTGCTTGGGGGTGACAGCGACCTGAAGCCTCCCAGGGAAATCCGGCCTGCGTTTTTCGGGTGTTTCGACTGGCATTCGGCTGTTCATGCACACTGGAGTCTTGTTGCACTACTCCGGCAGTTTCCGTCTCTGCCCTGCAAAATGGAGATCATAGAAGTTTTGCAGGATCATATCACAGCCGAAAATATCAAAACTGAAACAGCCTTCTTCAATGATCCCAACAATACCTCCTTTGAAAGGACATACGGTTGGGCGTGGCTTCTGAAGCTTGCCGGAGAGTTGCACACGTGGGACCATGAGCTGGCACCGGTGCTTGAAGCAAACCTAAAGCCTTTGAGCAATTTGCTGACTCAGCGTTTCATTGAGTACCTGCCGAGGCTTCGCTATCCGGTAAGGTCGGGCGAGCATCCCAATACGGCATTCGGACTCTCCCTGGCTTACGATTATGCAAAAACAATGCAGGAGGAGGGGCTGGTGAAATCAATTGAGGAGCATTCCAGGAGGTTTTATATGGCTGCCAGTGATTGCCCGCTTAACTGGGAACCGGGCGGCTATGACTTCCTTTCTCCATGCCTTGAAGAGGCAAACCTTATGGGCAGAATACTTGGAAGAGATGAATACAGGCAATGGCTTGAGAAATTTCTGCCCGGACTGGAAAGTGAAAGTTTCACTCTTGAGCCTGCTGTTGTATCTGACCGGAAGGACGGCAAGCTTGTTCATTCCGACGGACTCAACTTCAGCCGTGCCTGGTGCCTGTATGGCATAGCCGGAAGATTGCCCGGATACGATCATTTAATAAAGATTGCAAACGAACATATTGCAGCTTCACTTCCTAATCTGACAGGCGACAGCTACGAAGGCAGCCACTGGCTTGGGACTTTTGCTATTTATGCACTTCAGAAATCAACAGAATTGTAATATGGCTAAACTGATCGATATTAACTGCGATATGGGTGAAGGCGCTGACAACGAACACCTGCTTATGCCCTATATCTCTTCTGCCAACATAGCCTGTGGCGGCCATGCAGGCGATCCTGCAACAATGTCAAAAGTAGTGGAGCTTTCTCAAAAGTATGGGGTGAATGTTGGGGCCCATCCCGGTTACCCCGACCCGCAAAACTTCGGGAGGAAAAGCATGAAGATAGATGCCCGCGCACTTGTAAGCTCCATAAAGATACAGGTTGACAGTCTTGCAAGGATAGCAGCAGACATGGGTGTGAACCTTTTCCATATCAAACCTCACGGCGCACTTTACAACGATGCGGCAATTGACGAACAACTGGCCGGACTGTTCCTGGATGCGGTCGAAGGGTACAGGGATATCTGCCGGCTCTTTCTTCCTCCCGGTTCGGTCATTGCAGAAAAGGCTTCTGAAAAAGGGTTTTCCGTTGTTTCTGAAGCATTTGCCGACAGGAATTATAATGATGATCTGACGCTTGTTTCGAGGAGCAATCCGGATGCGATTATTCATGAGCCGGAAGATGTGCTGCAACATATGCTCAATATAATTGAAAACGGCAAGGTGAAAACCCTTTCCGGCAGGATGATGCCGCTGAATGCTTCAACTTTTTGCATACACGGCGACCATGAAAATTCCGTTCATATTGCCCGTTTTATCTTCGAAGAGCTGAAAAGAAGGGGGTATTTGAAAAAGAAGGGAAACGGCTTATCTGAACAGTAAAAAGCGCCCTGCCAGAACGGTTAATTCCGGTAATTATGAAAAATTTCAACCTATCATATCTTCCCTACGGAAAAAATGCAATACTGGCAAAATGGCCTGATTGCATATCGGAAGAGATACTGAACGACATTATTTCTTTCCGTCAGGCGCTGAAGCAACAACTGAAGGAGCCTGTCAGGGAAACTGTGCCCGCCTACAATTCTGTCCTAATTATTTTCAGTGAGGCAGTAAGGGACTTCAGCAAGATGGAGGAGGTCCTTGAAAAGGTTTACCATAGCCGTTCACCTTCACAGAATAAGAGCAGGGATCTTGTCCATATCCCGGTCTGTTATGATAAGCGCTTTGCACCTGACATTGATGAGCTGGCCGGTATAAAAGGGATATCTGCCGGCAAAGTGGTTGAGCTGCATACCGCTCCCGTTTACACAGTCTATTTCATCGGGTTCCTGCCGGGCTTCATGTATCTGGGCGGACTGGATCCGGTACTTCATCAGCCGAGAAAAAAGACACCGCGGCTGAGGATAGAAAAAGGAGCGGTGGGGATTGCAGGTTCGCAAACAGGTATATACCCCCTTGAAAGTCCCGGCGGATGGAATATTATTGGCAATTCGCCCATCAGGTTCCTTGATCCGTTAAGCGACCCCCCGTTTTTTGCAGGGGCTGGTGACAAGATTAAGTTTTTCCCGGTTACTGCCGGCGAGCATGAAATGATTTCGGACTCTCACGCAAGGGGGGAGTATGTTCTTAAAAAGGAGGTGTGGAATGATTAGGGTGCTGGATCCGGGATTTTATACTACTGTACAGGACAGGGGCCGTTTTGGGTTCAGGGACCTGGGTGTTCCGGTAGCCGGTGTAATGGATGAAGGAAGTGCGGGGGTTGCAAATTCCATTACAGGAAATGAACCTGATGATGCGCTTTTTGAAGTTACAACCACCGGCCCCCAGCTTGAGTTCACACGTGAAACGCTCGTGGCTGTTACGGGAGCTACCGTGCCGGTGCAGCTCAACGGCAGCGACTTCCCAATGAACATCCCTTTTCAGGTATTCCGTGGCGACATACTTTCACTGGGGAAAATATCAGAAGGGGCAAGGTCATATATAGCAGTTTCGGGCGGGATAAAAACAGAGCCGGTACTTGGCAGCAGGTCTTTTTCAAAAGGGATAACACCATGGCATGTTTTGGAAGAAGGCGATGAGCTGCCCTTTGGAGAAACTCAGCTTTTACATTTCAATACCGCTCATCACTGGAAGCCGGCGGGGCTTGACAGTTGTCTGCTCGAAGCGTACAAAGGTCCGGAATTTCACCTCCCCGGAGAAGAGGAGGCCGGTCTTCTTTCCGGGCAGCCCTTCACTGTTTCCGCTAAGATAAGCAGGATGGGTTACCGGCTTAACGAGACCCTCCCTGCCAACTCCCATTCCATAATAACCTCTCCGGTTATGCCCGGCACTGTTCAGTACACACCCGGAGGCGACCTGATCATTTTAATGAAGGATTGCCAGACGACCGGAGGCTACCCCAGGATACTTCAGCTTAGCAGGCAGTCAATTGACGTGCTGGCACAAAAGAAAAGGGGTGACCAGGTACGTTTCAAAATTCTGCCGGAATAATAATTCGTCTTGTAAAAAGGCCTTTTTAATAAGTTTCAGATAATATTCGCCAAATATTTTTCTGTCCTTTTTTAATATATTGGAAATCCGTACTATATTTACATTACAAATGAAATTAAAGGGGGAATCAGGAGGGTCTGTCAACGGTTCAATATCCGCTGGAAATGCGGTCATCACTGACTTTGCATCCCCTTTGAAGTTTGGCAAAAGTAATTGAAACAACTGTATTGCAGTCACGTATAAGAATAATGTCATTATGTAAAGCTGCCATACCGGCAAAAGCGGAAATAAGTCACACTCCGTTCAGCCGGCTTACCGGCATGCTTTACATTACATATTTTATAATATGAAAAAATACTACCTATTGTTCCTGTCTGCCCTTTTCCTCCTTCTGCATCCCGCAGCCGGGCAAGGCACAATTGACCCCGAAGAGTGGGATCACAGGATGAGGATCGAAATAGACCACAGCAAGGTTGATGCTCAGCTGTCACACTTCCCCGTTGCAGTAATGCTTGATGAAAGCAATTTCGACTTTTCCCTTGCAGAAGAAGACGGCAGCGATATTCGCTTTACCGATGAAGGCGGCGAAAACCTGCTCTATTTCGAGCGCGAACTCCATGACCAGACCGGACAGCAGGCTGTTTACTGGGTCAGGATCCCAACAGTAAACGACACCGAAAACACAGTTTTCTACATCTATTACGGGAACGAAAGCGCTGATGATGCAGCGGATGACTCTGGTAATGTGTGGGATGATGATTTCAGGGCTGTGTGGCATATGGATGTTATTGAAGGTGTACCAGAAGATCTTAGAGAAAGAGTTAATGAAATAGGTTCATGGAAAAAAGATGAAAATCAACCATTTGAAGTTTTTGGAGATATTGGAATTGCTCATGAATTCAATGGAGATGATTTTGTATATATAGTTCAAGATAAACTCACTATAAGTGAAAATATTACTGTTGGTATTTGGTTAAAACCACGAGAACTATCTGAAAACAAGGAAGCAGTTATTTTTGGGCAAAAACGCAATACATATCAAATTGAAATTCATGAGAATTCTGGAGAATTATCTTTTCATGGTTTTATTAACAACAGTGAAATAATAGCTTTAGCTGCGGTTGATAATTACAGTCATGTAGTTCTGAGCTATAATGGTAGCAATATGAATTTTTACATTAATGGCGAGTTAGCAAATACAGAAGAACTTACAGGCGACATAGAAACAACAAGGTTTACTCCATTTTATATGGGGACTGATTTCAAAGGTATCATAGATGAAGTTCAGATTTCTGATGTTGCCCGCTCTGATGCATGGATTAAGGCTGATTACAAAAACGGCATTGGTGATCTTTTGGTTTATGACAAATCGGGATTTGATGTTACCGATCCGGGGAGCCAGATAGCAGGAGAGCCATTTGATATTGATTTAACTAATGCAAGAGATATTTACGGAGATAACCTGGAAGGTGATATTGATGTAACTGTTACAAGCAGTGTTGAAACTGAAGGTGAGGGTGAAGATGGAGTGCTTTATAATGATGAGCTGAACTTCTCAGAAGGAGTGGCAACCATACCCGACGTATTACTTAAAGCGGCAGGTGAACATACCCTAACAATAAGCATAGATGGGGTTTCTAATGATGAAACAGTAGATATTGATGTTGGTGCTGCTATTGCACATGCAATTGTGTTTATAACTTCAGAACATACAATTACAGCAAATGACACAACCGAGATCATAACCATTCAGTTACAGGATGAATATGGGAATGAAGCAGTGAGTTCCGGTGAGACAACTATCAACCTGAGTTCTGATCTGACCGGAACATTTCGCAACGAGGCCAATGATGCCGACATCACCTTTGTCACGGTACCTGATGAAGGCACGCAGGCGAGTTTCCGGTATACTTCTACAGTTGCAGGTAATCATGAACTGTCGGTAACTGATGATGAAGAAACACTGGAAGGTGACACCCAGATCCTTACAGTATATGCTGGAGACCCATATAGAATAGTTTTTATAACTGAAGAGCAGGTCGTTTACACTGGTGAAGTTTCAGAGATAATTACAATTCAACTTGAGGATGAATATGGTAATGCTGTTGAAAGTGATGGAGGAACTAATGTCTCACTGGATAATGACACATGGGATGGGGAATTTCTTGATGATGAGGGTAATGAATTAAGCACTTCTAATAAGGTTGAGATTATTGATGGTGAGACCGAAGTTAGTTTTAAATACAGGCCTGATGAGGCAGGAACACATGAACTTACTGCAGAAGCATCGGGGCTTGAACCGGATACCCATAATCTTATTGTAACTGATCTGAAAACATGGACAGGTGATGAGTCATCTGAGTGGGATTATGCAGACAACTGGGATCCTTCGGGAGTTCCCGGGGATAGTGATTATATTATTATACCAGCATCTTCAGCAGACCCTGTTATATCAACCGATGTTACGGTACTGTACCTTGATATTCAGGATGGAGCCGTATTGACTGTTGATCCTGATGCTAATGCCGATCCTGTAACTGGTTCTCTGACACTTAAAGATAGTGGACGGTTAAGAATAGAGTCAGGGGCCAAACTTACTTCTGAGGGGGATTTAACAATTGCAGAAGATGGCTTGGTAGAGGTTAAACCCAACGCCAGCCTTACTGCAGAGGGGGATCTCATAAATAATGCCGGTGGGGAAGGACTGGTAATTGAGTCGTCTGCTGAGGGTACGGGCTCCCTGATTCTGTCAGAGAGCGGCAATAATGACAATGTTGACGCTACAGTTCAGCGCTACATGAAAGGCGGGGCATGGTATGTTGTTTCGCCGCCGGTTGATGGACAAAGCATTTCTGAGTTTATTCTTAACGACCAGAATGATATTCCACAGCATATTGACGGTTATTATGCAATAACTACTTATGATGAGGAATATGGCGAACACGGCAGATGGGGTGATTACTATTTCGATGATCATGTAGGCAACCTGGAACCGGGAAAGTCTTATCTTATGCGGAGGAGGGAAGCAGGGTCTATGATATTCAGGGGGACCTTGGCACACAATGATGTATCTGTTACAATTGTACGTTCTGTTGGTGGGGGTGGATGGAACAGTATAGGCAACCCGTTTGCTTCATCTCTGAGGGTAAGGGGGACCGGGGAAGACAGTTTCCTGGGAGAGAACGCATCAATACTTGAGGAAGAATATGCCGCTTTGTATGTGTATGATCATGTGATAAACAGATATCGAATAATTAATAATAGTGGCGCAGGAGATAGAGAGCTTGACCAGGATTATATTAAGCCCGGCCAGGGGGTTTTGGTAAAATCTAAAGATGGTGTAGGGAACGTTGAGTTTACTACTTCCATGAGAGATCATAAGCACCAGGGAGACGGCATAGAGTTCAAGTCTCACAAGTCAGCCGGCCTGCCTCAGAAGAAGTCCGGCAGAGATCCATGGCCTACGGTGATCCTTTCGGTTTCGGATGAGATCAGGGAGTCTACAACTGTTATCACTTTCAATGAGAATATGACTGAAGGCCTCGACATAACTTATGATGCCGGACTTTTCAGTGGTGATCCGCACCTTCAGCTATATACCCGTCTTGTTGAGGGGGATAACGGAGTAAATATTGCAATTCAGTGCCTGCCCGACCGCGGCTTTGATGTAATGGCGATACCTGTAGGTGTTGATTACAGTGATGGCGGACAGGTTACTTTTTCAACTGATGTTCTTACACTGCCCGAGAATACTGAAGCTGTACTGGAGGACATGGAACTGGATATTTTCACAAATCTGCAGGAGGAGGACTATACGGCTTACCTTTCATCAGGTTCAAACGGGACCGGCAGGTTCTTCCTGCATATCAAATCGACTCT